>JBCAWW010000153.1:0-9023 GCA_038534415.1 Bacteroidota bacterium
AATGAAGTATTAATGATTGATTCACCACAAAACTAGGGCAGCGGGTCAGGCAAAAACGTTGACTTGGGTTAAGATTTTTGCAGACGCTTACGAATCCGACTCAAAGATTCAGGCTGTATCCCCAAATAGGAAGCGATATAATGTTGGGGGACTCTTTGGATCACCTTAGGGCGCTCCTTGACCAAGGTTTGATAACGCTCCGTAGGACTGAGGTTGAGAAAGGCAGAATTGACATTTTTGAGGCCGATAAAAGCATTTTCTGCGATCAATCTGCCCCAGCGTTCGAGCTTGGGGATTTGCTCGAAGAGTTGGAGGAGCGATTCTCGACTGATGGCCAATAATTGACTTGCCTCTAGGGCCTGAATGTTTTCTTCCGTAGGTCTGCCAGTCGTGAAGCTGTAAAAATCCGAATACCAAGCGTTTTCGAAGAAAAACTGCCCACTCTTTTCTTCCCCCTCTACATTGAAAAAATAGCGCAAGCAGCCCTCATTGATAAAAAAGGCTTCGCGACAAACTTCGCCTTCTCGCAGGAGCATCTCTCGTTTTTTGAGCTTTACTGAGCGCAATTGAGCAAAAAACAAAGCATATTCCGTCTCCGTCAAGGAAACCAATCGTCCGATATTGGCTTTGATAGCCTGATACAAGGGAGCAGTCATACGCCTACAAAAACTTATCTTGGGTTTGAAAAGTAAAATTTAGGCAAATCAAAGATTATATGCCCGCTTCTGCTTTGTTTTTGGGACTGACAACCCTCGACCTCCAATACCGCCTGCCGCATTATCCTGCTCCCAATAGTAAGCACAAAGTCGCGCAGACCGAAATCTCGCTAGGAGGTCCCGCCGCCAATGCTGCTGCGACCTTTGCGCACTTGGGAGGTCAAAGCACCTTTTGTACCGTGGTGGGACAGCATGCCTTGACGAGTTTTTTTGCGGATCAGTTTGAGGCCTATCAGATCAATGCCATAGACCTGAGTCCCACAAGCCCTCATCTGCCAACTTTGGCTTCAGTATTGACCAGTGCCGACAATGGCGACCGTACGATTGTTACCAATATCCGGCAGTCGGCGGCCTTAGCCTTAGAAAACATTCCCAAAGACACCCAGCCCAATATCATTTTAGTGGATGGTTTTCATATGGAGGCAGCAATTGAGCTCGCTCGTTGGGGGAGACAAAAGCAGATTCCCGTCGTACTCGACGGCGGGAGCTGGAAAGAGGGGATGGATGACTTATTAGCGCAGGTAGACATCGCGATTTGTTCGGCTGATTTTCAGGTACCAGATGGGAGAGAGCTTTTCCGCTACACCGCGGAACGCGGCGTCTCGGCTATCGCTCAGTCTAGAGGTGAGGCCGCAATTATTTGTGAGCGAGGAGATAAGCGTTCGGCCATAGCCGTGCCTCAAGTAGCAGTCGTGGATACCCTCGGAGCGGGTGATGTGCTACACGGCGCTTTTTGCTGGTATTATGCCCAAAGCGGCGATTTTGAAACTGCTTTAGCGCAGGCCGCTAAAGTGGCCAGCGAGTCCTGCCGTTATTTTGGCGCCAAGACTTGGATGAAAAAACATCTGTAGCGACGTGAAATTCACGCCGCATACAGATTATAAAAACCTATTGATTCACAAATTTTTCCTGCCAAATGCCCATCGGACTTTCAGCAGTCAATAAATACATACCCGGACTCAATGTCTCCAATGAAAGCACCACTTGATCGCCTTTTTGAAAAGCTTGCTGTAACATCAGCCGCCCTTGTAGATCATATACTTTGAGTTGATATTGGCCGATCTCCTGATGGTAAAAGCGCACGTTTAGGACCTCCTTACTCGGATTGGGCCAAAACTCAAATTTGGGATAGAGCTGAAAGTTGAGCTCACGAATCTCAGAGCGGTTTTGCGCCCCGCTGACTTCAATCTCCGTCAAGCGATACCATAATCGGCCCACCGGAGGCAATTCATCAAGATATTGATAGGCGACTCCCGTAGGAAGTGCCTTTTGGGTAGCAACAGTTTCAAAATTGAGGCCGTTTTCGCTACGCTCGATGAGGAAGCGATCTGTGCCTGCTTGGGTGAGGGTTTTCCAGCTTAGCTGAACGCCGCTCTCCTTCGGCGAAGCCGTAAAATAATCATACTCTACTGCTAAGGGATTGCTGTTATTGCGCGTAAACTGCGAGAGCAATTTGATATAGCCCGCCTGATAATAGATCGCGGGTTCGGTAACTTCCCAAGAGTTTTCGGGCCAAGAGGTATTCCAGTCTAGATAACTTTTTTGAGCGGGTTGACCCTGAGGGGGTGAAAAATAGCCCATGGCTGGGGTATAGTTGGGGTTGGGACCTCCGGTTACATAGCCCGGTGCTGGACCATAAAGCGAGCTCTGTGCATTGTCAAAGTCAGTGCCGTGTCCAAACCAACTATGGTACATTTCGTTGGCCGAAGCCTCTGCACCGCTTGCGCTCATATTGGTGAGCATGACCAAACCAAGGGGATTGGTGCCGTGCAGATAGTGGACAAAACCTGCTGCCGCATCACGATAATTTGTTTGGTTAGCTGGATCGAGATTGTATTGGACCATATTGGCAAGTATGATCCCGCTATGGGCTTTGACGCTGTTGCTGCCCCAGACATAATCACTGTCTTGAATAGAGGCGCGATATGGGTCTGTCTGATTGAGATAGGCGGGCAGCATTTGGGCGTGGTTGGTAGCAGTCGAAGCGATGCAATTGTTTTGAATGGCCGTCGCCACCGCAGGAGTAGCGTTCGGCAAAGCCGCATAATACAGCATCGCATCTTGATAGCTCGACTCAAAGGCATACCAATAAGTCCATTGCAATGGCTGCATGATGGTATAGTTAGCATCAAAATAGTTGCGATAAACAGCATCGCCAGTCGCGGCAAAAAGATAGCCCGCCGCGCCTAGTAGAACTGCATTTTGTTGATAAGCACTGATCTCTGGACTCGCGCTCTGAAAACCCGCATTGTTATAACTTGAAGTAGCAGGATTGGTGTCGATCCAGTTCCATGCTCTGATAGCGCGTGCTTGCAGCGTATCGGCATAATCATTCATAGCCGCGTTGCCGAGCGTCCGATACACCATAGAGGCATGGGCAAAAATACTGCAAATCGTACGGGTAGAAGAAGCGGTAGCGGGTCCATAGCGACGGGGCGAAGTATCAGCACTTGGGGGACTAGCCGCCGAAAAATCAGTAACCGATACCTTGCTGAGACATGAGCCATCCGCTTGCTGCATTTTGAGCAACCAGTCCAATTCCCATTTTACTTCGTCTAGCAGGTCCGGTACGCTATTGCCTGACTCGGGGAGGTTAAAATCGTCAGTCCAAATATTAGGATTGATTTCATAAGCACCGAGTAGATCGTGTAGCGTGGTGTAAGTAAAGTTGACATACTTATTGTAGTCGCCGGCATCATACCAACCACCAGATAGATCTTGGGAGAGCGCAGCATTGCTTGGATCGCTGACTAGGCGGCAGTCTGTATCTTGTTGGGCGCCTAGATGACTCGCTCCATCGGCCCAGCCGGCTGGCACAAAAGGCGTCGTTTTGGCAAAGCCAGAACGCTGATAAAAAAAGGTACGTACTGCCTCGACCATGACGGCTTTGTAAACATCATCGCCTATCCTAAAGCGATAAGAACCAACATCCGCCACTGGATCATAAACATAATAGTCGCCGGGAGCGACGAGAGCACTAAAATCAAACCACCAGATTTGATCTCCTGATTGGGCGTGAGTAGCCCCTCCATTCCAGGCAGTGGCTGCTCCGCTATACACCAATGCGTCGGTATCCCAATTTCTAATTTCGAGGGTCGCATTGGGGGTGTAGGAGTCTGCACTGTTAAAACCTGTTTGAGGATTGCTAATGACAGCGACTTTACTCATGTCTGGTAAGTAACCAAACTGATCGACGCGTATCAGCGATTGGGTAGTGGTGGGGCCTGCTATAATAAGGGAAGGCAGGCTGAGCAAGAGTAGGGTGTAGGCAAACAAGCAGGCAAGGTACCGCCTGGATACAGAAGCATTGTAGTTCATAATGACACAGGTTAACGCTAATCTAGGGTCCACAAAGTGTGCGAGAAGATCGCTAAAATGGCCCTAGCTTATAGAATTAAGCCGATATGTAAGAAATTGGTCCGAAAAGTAGGATTTTATGCCTCTTTAAATTAAGCCAATTTCGTGCATTATGAACTGCTAGTAAGGGGTTTACGCACTAAAATCTTAGCGCCCACGAAACTCATCCCAGACCCGCGTGCCGCCATAAATGAGTTTGCCTCTGGGGTAGAGATCAAAAAAGCCCATCTCTTCGGTGGCGTGGACGAGTTGCCAGTTTTTCCCACCGTCGGTGGAACGATGAATCCCATAATTATTACTCAAAACTAAGCTCTGACCGCTTTTTATGACCTCATAGACGTAAGAAGATTCCTTAGGACTGATGTTGGCCTTGGTCCAAGTTTGTCCTAAGTCTGGGGATAAATAGACATCTTCCATAAGGCTAAACTCTACGATTTGTTCGTCTACGATATGGGTGTAATGTACTGCCCCGATGGCATGAATCCATTGCCAGTCTTTGCCTTGATCGGTGGATTTGAGCGTGCCGCGACTTGTACCCGCGATCCAAGCTCCTTGGAGGCTTTCAAGGCTTAATACTTGGACATCAGCGTAAAGATTTTCCCATTTTGATAATTTTTTATCAAACTGATAAATCCCCACATCAGTGCCCACTACCAATGCGCCCTCATACACTCTGATGGCTTGTACCCGCATGTTAGGGAGATCATAGTTGAGCGATTGCCAGCTTTGCCCAAGATCATCAGACTGATAGATGCCTGCCTGATAAACGCCCACATAGATCGTCTCGCCATCGAGATGGAGGGCGTTGATTTTTTTGCTGGGGAGCGCTTCGCTGATCATTTCGAAATGCGTGAAGCTTTGATTAGCGAGATAAAGCCCTCGATTATCGCTTGCGATCAGCATATGAGCCCCCATCATTTCCATAAAGGATACTTGCGTATCGTCTGGCAGATTGCTGACGACGGCTTCCCAAGTACTGCCTTGGTCAGCTGAGACATAGAGCGGGCTCCGATTGGTGGCAGTCAGAGCGGCTTTGCCGAACGCTTGACTCAAATGAGCGTTCTGCGCAGCAGTAGCACTACGATTGCTCTCTTGGGCAGAGCAATTGAAGATAAAAACCGAAAGAATGAGAGTGGCTAGGGAGAAAAAGTATTTCATAGCAGATAGATAAGGCCCATAATCTCGGATAAATATTGCTGATAAGGGAGGGACACTCCATCAAAGTGCTGCTTCACTGGATGAAGCGGGAGTCTAGCTGGATGGCCTCAGGCTTAGATGATCCCACCCCCAAAAATAAAGATCAATTGGGCGAGTCCGGCCAAGGCACCTAAGACCGCGCCGACAAGAATCAGCTTCCATTCATCTTCTTGGAAAATTGGGCGGAGAAAACCGACAAAATTTTCTGGCGCTAGGGCCTGCATGCGCGTACGCAGGGTATTTTCAATATCCAGCGCCTTCTCCGCATAGCCAAATAGGTGATGGATAGAGTGAGGGAGTTCTTCGACAAAACGCTGGGCCACAGTTTGCTTGATCTGAAGGTAGCGTTTGGTGCCTTGTGTCAATTGAAATAGCGGTTTAGAGATTCCCGCGCTAGCGTCCACCGCTTTTTTGACGTGTAGATGTACGATTTTTTCGAGACGTTCGTGGGCAGGGCCCTGAAGGAGACGAATGAAAATATTTTCGGAAGTCAATATTTGCGAAGCCACTACTTTGGCGTAGGCCGCCGCCACCTCGACTTGTCGTTTGATAAACAATCCTTGAAAACGCCAAGGCCCAAATTTCTTTGGGTGGAGCGGTTCAAATATGAGTTTCAAAGCCAGATAATTAGTGGCCCAACCCACTACCAGGCCTGCAGCCGGTAAGATCCAAACCTCTTGCCAAAACACCCATAGCAACATTTGGAAGAGCCCAAACAAAAAACCGAAGTAAAAGCCTGAGCGTTCGATAAATTTAAATTCCTTCTTGCCGGATTCGGTAAAGATCAGATTGAGCAATTCGGGATTGGCCTCCAGCTCTTCGACAACCATGCCCTTGAGGTCAAATAGATCGGTAATATTGGTCTTGACATCATCCATCAATTCCTCGACCACCTCTGGTAGCTCGGTAGATACCTTTTGAAAAATACGGGTTTTGATCATCTCTGGGGCCGCTTCCCAGATCATGGGTGCCTTTTCCTCCATGGTGTCCCGCACGATTTGCTCAGAAAGACGTTGTAGGACGGGCTCCATTTCCTCAGCCACGCGTTCAGGCTCGATTTGAGTGAAGCGTTCCTCGATAGAGATGAGGTTTTTGGTGAGGAGATCGACGGCTTTGGCGGCCATGAATCCGGCCCGACTAGGGATGATACCTTGCCAGCCAATTTTCCAAATCCCAAAGAATTTGATCGGATAGAAGGTCATCTTTAGGGCAATGACATTCGTCCCCCAACCTACGATCGCACTGACGAAGGGAATGGAGGCGTATTGCCAAAATTCATTGGTTCCTAATAAGGCGAGCAAGTCGTCCCACATAAAAGCAAGATAATCCGCTTAGTTGCGCTTTGCAAGACAGGCTTGGGTAGAAAGCTTATCAATTTTTGCAGGGTAGAATTGTTGAATCAACTCCTCCACAATTCTACCCTTCGCTTATTCGAATAAGCGTTCTGCGAAGCAAAAACCCATCTAAATAGCATCCGAAAGCGGTACCATCTTGGCACTGAGGTCCGGATCAGCCATATCAGCATCGAGCGGGAACATCGGCCTGATAATGCGCTTATAACCCAAGCGCTCCAGATCTTGATCCACGCCACCCGGTGTGAGGGCCATGATCCAGCCTTTGCGCATGTCGTATAGCTCCGGGACGAGATAGCCAATTTTGACCACGACGATGTCCGTTTCACGAGGATTGAGGCCGAGATGGGTAAAATCAGATTCGTGATGGTAGGGCTTACGTTTTTTGGTAACAATGACGTATACGCTGCCTACTTTGACCACTACTTCGGTTTCGGCATGCTGGTCTCCATGCTCTATCGATTGGATGCTACCTTGGAGGAGGATTGGCTTCGCAAAACGATCATCTACTGCCGCACCCACTAGGCCCTCGACGGGATTGCCCACTCCCGCTTTGATGGCAGCCTCTACGAGCTCCGGTCCGGGGATAGATGCATAAATCAAAGAAGGCCCATCGGCGGTTTTAAATTCCGGACGAGCGAGGATTTCTTGTAAGGTCCAAGTGACGTCTCCGGCTCCGCCAGCGGTAGGATTGTCGCCCATATCGCTGATGATGAATGGGGCTTCCTCATGAGCAAGGGCCATCTCGAGGCTTTCGTCCAAGGAGGCCACGGGCGCTACAAACTCAAACTCATCTCGTACCTCCCAAAAGTATTGCGCCAATTCTTCGGCAGCCTTACTCACGGCGGCTTTGTCATCGCCGGTAGCCATAACTACCGCATGATTGCGAGGCTCATCGGCCCAAGCATAGCCTACCCATATCGCCGCATCAATCACGCCCTCTTGCTTCGTCAAAGGATCAACTTTGGCGTAGAGGCTCTTAGCAGGTTCGATGCGCGTACTGGTTTTTTCGCCGGGAAGCAGGATCGGAACTCGAATCCATGCTTTGTAGGCAGGTTTGCCTTGGCCGCTCTCTAAGCGGTCGAGTAGATTGGTGACAGCGCGTCTTTTGGATTCGATGGCGTCCTCATGCGGCGCCATGCGATAACAGGTGATGAGATCCGACTGCTGGGCAAGACGGATGGAAACATTGCCGTGCAAGTCCATGGAGGTCGAAATGATACAGTCTGGCCCGACCACCTCACGGACGCGTTCGATGAAATCGCCCTCAGGATCATCCAAGCCGACCACGCTCATGGCCCCATGAATGTCAAAGAATAGGCCATCGTAGGGACCGTTTTCGCGTAATCTAGTAAGCGTTTTGTTGACGAGAGATTCGTAGGCTTCGGCCGTTACGATGCCTCCCGGTAATGCATGTGCTCTTAGCGTGGGCACCCAATCAGCACGCTTGCGACAGGAGGAGTCGGCCTCCATAAAGGGATAGAAAGTAAAGACCTCTTCATCCACTCTAGCGTGAAAGGCCGGTTCATGGGTTTGAGCCGGAGAAAAGGTGCTCGATTCGATAGCCAAACCTGCGATGGCGACGCGAGGGAGATTGCTTTTGCGCTCGGATTGCTGATCGGATGAGTTGCAGCTCATCAGGACGATAATACAGCTAAGAGTAAGGAGTAGTTTATTCATATTGACGGATGATTTCGCCGGTTCTGCTTCCCAGAACGCTTCTAATATACGCATTGACAGCTTTAGACATCGGGACCGGATTGTGGCCAGGAAAATAGTCTTGGTATTTTTCGTAAGCATCTTGGACCATGCCAAGGGAGACGACATTGAGGCGGATATGTGGGGGTAGTTCTAGGGCCACTGCCTGCACAAAGCTATGAATGGCTCCATTGACCATGGCGGCACTGGCGGTTTTGACGACCGGATCGTCCGCCAATATCCCCGTCGATAAAGTGATAGAGCCGGGCTGATTGAGATAGTGCTGTCCAATGCGGACGAGATTGACCTGTCCCATCAACTTGCTCCGAAACCCGATATAATAGTCTTCTTCGCTGAGTGCCTGAAAAGGCGCCCATTTGGCTTCTCCCGCAGCACAGATGATAGCATCTACTTGGCCCGCTGCGCGGAACATCGCCTCTATGGATTGACTCTCGCTGATATCTACTTGGAAGTCCCCCTTGCTGCGACCCGCGATGAGGACTTCATGCTGCTTGGCAAAATGAGCGGCTACTTTTTTGCCAATGGGGACGTGGCCTCCGATGATGAGTATTTTCATGCTTTCTTGAATAAGCGAGCTTCAATTTACTTGAGCTTTAGGTAAGCTAATAAAAATTTAGTTCCGCGGAATTCATGCTATTTCTCCTTAGTTTCATCTTAACAATTTGCATACTCAAATGAGCAC
>JBCAWW010000154.1:0-9008 GCA_038534415.1 Bacteroidota bacterium
AAAATGAAGGGGTCTTGCGTCTCCCAAGGAAAGCCCAAAGGCTTGATATTTTTGATGACAGATTACAAATGGACTGAGTAGGACGCGCAGAGCTAGGATTTGCAAAACAAATTGTTTATATCGAAGTTTAAACATCAAACATTAGCACTATGTCATCAGTCATCAAAAATATCAAGCCTTTGGGCTTTCCTTGGGAGACGCAAGACCCCTTCATTTTTTGCGTATTTCACCATGATGATTTCCCTGCGGGAAACGGTCAGATGGGCGTCAAGGAGGCAGATCGTCGAGGCCGTAATATTGGGAGTGACTTTACGGTCAAAGATGGCTTTAGGATGTATCATGGCAGTGAAGTGCCGGGCTTTCCGTATCATCCGCATCGTGGTTTTGAGACGATCACCATCAATCGGGAGGGCGTGGTAGATCATACGGATTCCTTGGGAGCGGCGGGCCGATTTATGGCAGGTGATGTGCAATGGATGACTGCGGGCAAGGGCGTTTTACACTCCGAGATGTTTCCGCTGCAACATGATGACCAACCCAATACTTTAGAGATCTTTCAAATATGGCTCAACTTGGCCCGCGCTAGCAAAATGGTAGAGCCGCATTTCAAGATGCTTTGGCGGGAGGAGATCCCCGTCGTGGAACGCTCAGATGCTAATGGCCGCAAAACGACCATCGACATCATCGCGGGCAATCTTTACGAGCAACAAGCCCCCTCTCCTACCCCAGATTCTTGGGCGGCTGATCCCGATCATGCAGTGGGAGTCTTTACCATCAAGATGGAGGCCAATGCCCAATGGACACTGCCCGCAAGCCATGCCGATAGCAATCGCAGTCTTTACTTTTATGAGGGCGAAAGCATCCAAATCGAAGGGCAAAGTATCCCCAGCAATCTATTGGTCGAGTTGGAGGCCGGACAGGAGCTTGTGATTCAAAACGGTCCGCAGGAGGCGAGTTTACTCGTTCTGCAAGGCAGGCCCATCAATGAACCCGTCGTCAGCTATGGCCCCTTCGTGATGAACTCTCAGGAAGAAATCCAGCAAGCTTTTGCCGATTACCAACGCACGCAGTTTGGCGGCTGGCCTTGGCCCGAAAAGGAGCAAACCCACGCCGCAGAACGGGGTAGGTTTGCCTTGCATGCTGATGGCAGGGAGGAGATTAAAGAGTATTGAGTAGAAAGTATTTAGTAGCAAGAGGCTTATCTCTTGATTCTAAATACTCCCGTTCCCGTCAAGCTAAGTGGTAATTCATTGGTTTCTGCTTCGCAGAACGCATTTCAACAGAGTACCGAGCATCGGGACGACGAGAAATTTCATAAAGCTCAAATTGTATTCTATTTGTAGAAATGATGATCCTGATTTCGGGACTCACCCACAAGGGGATTCAAAAAGTAGCGGCGCAACATTTTGCGCAGTCAAAAATGAACGTTCTGCGAAGCAAAAACCCTTAGCATGACGCGATCCCGAATTCGGGATTGGGATACCGACCAACTACCTAACAGGGATCATCCTCTACTTTGTCAAAGATGGCCTCGATGTAGAATGTTCGTAACTTTTCCTCAACC
Source organism: Bacteroidota bacterium (assembly GCA_038534415.1). Lineage (GTDB taxonomy): Bacteria > Bacteroidota > Bacteroidia > J057 > J057 > JBCAWW01. Next base: position 1,565 of record JBCAWW010000154.1, read on the forward strand.
ACTACTGTACCATAGGCGTTATCCTCAAATGTAATGCTACGCAGCTCAAAGTCTTCTGAGTTATAAGTCGGCTTAAGCAATAATACATCCTGCCCAAAGGACTCTGTAGGGATTGCCTCTGCAACTACATCGATAAATCCGTCGCGATCAAAAATCGTAGGATAAAACACCAAATCTCCGGCAAAATCGGGATCCCCTAAATGAGCAAGCTGAAACCTAACAATGGGATTACGGTTTTCTGGATCAGAAAAGTCCTCTGAATCTTCTACCGACCAATCGCTGACAAGATTTAAGATCCGATTACAAGTAGGGATGGTTTCATAGTATTGCTGAAATACTTCATCCGGTATTCCTCCTTGTACGCCAAATCGCCAAATACCCTTGATATTGAGGGTAGAATCAAAACTAACCTTTTCTGTCGGCTCTTGGCCCAACTGAGTTTCTCGGTCGCGCTCGTAATAGGAAGCTACCCGCCACATACCTTCATTTTCGAATAGAGTATAATCTATCGATATAGTGCCGTTTTGATTTACATAAAGATAATTGTTTTCCGTCTTGGTATAGCGCTCTTCAATCTCATAGCCATAAACAAGGCTCAAACTGCGGAGCTGCCATCTGGTCCCCGTAAAATCTTGAGTGAGTTCAACTGCAGGCGAAGGTTTGCAACTGACAATGATGCTGACGACAAAAGCGAGAAAAAGGATTCTAATTGATTTCATGACTTATTTTTTTATACCCTAAAGCTCGGCGCTAGCTCCTTGAGTTTTGTCGGGGTTTGTCGCCAAAGCAAAAAATGGTGGTTTACCACTAGATTTTGACAGAGTCTTTTGCCTAATTTTCGCTAGTGAAACGCTTACTACTTCTTTGGGGAATTTTTGCTTGCACAGGACTGATGGCTCAGTCTGAGGATAGTTTGCGGCATTTGACGAAACGCCCTTTGCAGCAAGGCTCTGCCGAGTGGTGGTCGGAATTGGGCTACCTCTATGAGAAAAAAGGCGAACCTGATAGTGCTCAATATGCCTACGATCAGTGTATTGCTTGTGCCCAGCAATTGGGCCAGGCCCTTTGGCAGGGAAAGTGTTTGCGTTATCAATCGATGATCTACCTCCAGCAATCGCGCTATGAGCTTGCTTTGGCCCGTATGGAAGCGGCCATCCCTTACCTAGCCGTGGATACTAGCAGTCAGGATTGGGCCAAGGGACAGAGTACGCTAGGGGAAATTTATTATAATCAAGGACGTTTTCAGTTGGCCGTCGAGCATTTTATCAAGTCCGCGAGACAGTTTGAACGGGCGCAGGACTCCTTAAGAGCGGGGGTCATCTTTGGCAATATTGGGGCGATCTTCATGGAAGTAGATCAGGTAGAAAATGCCTTGGCCTATCACCGCAAAAATTTTCGTTGGATCCCTCATTCAGATACGGCACGTTTGATTCACGTTAGCTACAATATCGGTTCTAGTTTGGAGGCTTTGGATAGTCTCGGCCCTGCCGAACGCTGGTACGACAGGGCCTTGGCCTTATGTGAGCTATATCCGATCCCGCGTAAACGTAGTTACACCCTCATAGGCAAAGCGAGCATTGCCGCGAGTCGCAAGCAAATTCCGCTCGCCATCCGTTTGATCAAGGAGAGTTTAGCGATCGCCCCTGATTCCTTCAATTATGCGGTGAGCCTGGTTCGCTTGGGCTATTATCAGGGACTCAATGGCAAACAATCAATCGCTTATCGGCATTTAACGGAGGCGCAAGCCCTCAATCAGCGCTTAGGACAGCAGGCAGGATTATTAGAAGCCATCGACTACCATCGCGAAATCGCGGCTCACTTTGGGGATTTTGCTAAGGCCTATCGCTTGCAACAACAACATCGTCGCCTCGCCGACAGCTTGGGGATGCAGACCTTAGAGCGCGAGCTCAAAGCCTTGGAGATGCAATACGAAGCCTCTCAAAAATCAGAGGAAAATCTCCGCCTGCGCGCCGAAAAAGCAGAAAGCGACTTACAACTCAGCCAGGCCCAAAGCAGCGTCCGCAATCGCACCATTTTGATGGCCCTCTTGCTCGTTTTGCTATTGGGAGGATTTATATTTTTTCGCAAATACAGCCAAGATCAAAAGCAGCTCGCCCGCCAAGCCGCCTTCCTAAACCAACAAAAAGTCCAACGTATGGCCCAAACGCAGCGACTGCTAGCTGCCGAAGCCGTCTTGGAAGGCCAAGAAAAGGAACGCGTTCGGCTAGCCCGAGAACTACACGACGGACTGGGAGGCATGCTCGCCTCTGCCAAAAATCTACTCAACAGCCCTAGCGCTGAGAGAAAAGAAGCAGGCCAAGCTGCCCTTGAAGCAGTAGGCCAAGAGTTGCGCAGAGTCTCCCATGATCTGATGCCAGGGGCACTGGCTCGTTTTGGTCTGAAAGTAGCCTTAGAAGATCTACTTAGTCAAAGCCCAGAGACGCCCCAAGTACAGCTGCAATGGTATGGCCCAGAAAGGGTACCGGAGGATATACAAAGCAATGTTTTTCGCATCGTGCAAGAACTCTACGCCAACACGCTCAAGCACGCCCAAGCGAAAAACGTTCTGGTACAGATCATGATGGACCAACAGCATCTACACCTAAGTGTGGAGGACGATGGCAAGGGATTTGCGGCTACTCACAAGCAACTAAAGGGCTTAGGCCTCGACAATGTGCAAGCCAGAGTCGCCTATCTAGACGGCAGTTTTGAGCTCCAATCTCAACGAGCAGAAGGCACTACTATCTATGTGCAAATACCCCTAAAAAAGCATGATTAAACTCTTTGTCATAGACGATCATCCTTTGGTCATCCAGGGAATTCAAGCCATGCTCAGTGAGGCCGATGATATGCAATTGATGGGTTCGGCGCAGAGCGCGGCAGAGGGGAGAGCATTATTGAAGCAGCAGGAGATTGACATCTTGATTTTGGATATCAACCTACCCGATAGCGACGGCCTCAAACTTTGTGCAAATCTGCTTGCCAAATATCCCACGCTCAAAATCATTGGCTTGACGACCTACGAGGAAGTGAGCTTTGTGCGAGCCATGCTCAAGGCGGGGGCCAAAGGCTATTTGTTCAAGACCACCGCGAGTAAGGAGTTTTTTGCTGCGATCCGTACCGTAATGCAGGGAGAGACCTATTTGTCCGCTGATGTCAACCAAAAATTGATCGCCTCGGCGCTACACCAGACTTCAACGCAACATTTCATCCCTAAGCTGACTCGCCGCGAAAAAGAAGTCCTAAAACTAATCATGGCCGAACATACCAATCAGGAAATTGCTTCCTTGCTCAGTATCGCCGTCTCTACAGTGGAGACTCATCGCACCCACCTATGCGAAAAACTAGGCGCTCGCAATACGGCCGGACTTGTCAAAAACGCCATCCAAATGGGACTCGCCTAGACTACTGCTGCTTCGCAAAACGCTTATCTAAGCCCAAAGCCCAAATTCAACCTCCTCCAAATCCCTGATTATTTCTTTTTACTTGCGAGGCCTTTTTCCTTTTCTTTTTTTGCCGCTGCGCGGAACGATTCCCGCTAGCCTACGTAAGGGAGCAACAGCAGTCAATTTATCCAATCCCCATGGTAAGAGAACGCAATAAAAAGGTACAAGCCATCATCTTTGCCTTCGCAATGTTGCTGACGCTAGTATCAGGACTTTTTCTGTACACTCGCTCTTGGGAAAACTCCCTATTTATCGATCCCCTATATCAGCTCGATCCGCAAGAAAAAATAGTAGCTCTAACTTTTGACGACGGCCCCAACGCCAAGCGCACCCCTCCCCTACTCGACTTATTGGCTAAGCATGAGGTTAAAGCCAGTTTTTTTATGTTGGGTTTACAAATCGAAAGAGAGCCGGAGATCGCCAAGAGAGTTTTCGAAGCGGGCCACCTAATTGGCAATCATACCTATGATCATTCGCAGATGATCTTCAAGTCGCCCAGCTTTATGCGAGCCCAAATCGAGCGTACTGACAGTCTGATACAAGCGTTCGGCGCAGCCAAACCTACCTACTTCCGCCCCCCCTACTCTAGCAAATATGTGATCCTCCCTTGGGTACTCAAGCAAATGGGGAAAACCCTCGTTACAGGTAGCTACGATCCCCCCTCAGAATATCGCTCTCCCTACCCAGCCCAGCAGGTCGCAGACGAAGTCCTCGCCAATGTGCAAAATGGCAGTATCATTTATTTACACGATGGTAAAAGCAGCGATGTAGAGGCTTTTTTACAATCGGTAGAGCTAATTATTGTCGGTCTAAAGGCAAAGGGTTATCGCCTCGTACGGATTGATGAATAGGTGCAGGGAGACAGCTATGGCAGTTACATTTGAACCCGCTAAAGATCACGGATAATCCTTCTTGCGTCGTATTTCCGGAATGATGGGCTGTTTTTCCATATTTGATCAAGGTACTGGATTAGCTATTGAGAAAACTTCTCGCGGCATCTCGGCCAAGGTACGCAAGCCACGATCTGAGCAAAAAAGCGTTCCGCGAAGCGGTGAGATTGAAAAGGCGGCGGAAAATCTGTAACATACCACTTCGATTAATTATCGATTTTACGCTAATCAGCCAGACAGATGAAAAAGAACAGAAGAGAATTTTTGGGCCTTAGCTTTGCTTTGGGTTTGAGTCCTGCACTGACCGCTAATCCGCTCCAATCGCTCTTCGAGCCTGAGAAGAGTGAAACCAAATTGAAGATACTCATCCTGGGCGGGACCAGTTTTTTGGGACCACACCAGATTGATTATGCGCTCAAAAGAGGCCATGAAGTCTCGACCTTTACGCGTGGCAAAACGATCCCCAAAGTTCATCCTGAAATCTTTTCGCAAGTAGAACAACTGCTTGGCGATCGAGAAGATAATTTAGAAGCGCTCAAAGGCCGAAAGTGGGATGTCGTGATTGACAATTCAGGCCGCAGAACCAAATGGACAGAAGATACCGCCCAACTCTTAGTCGATAATGTGGGCTACTATATGTACACCTCTTCTATCAGTGTTTACTACCCATTTGTGGGAGATGACTTTAGCGAAAGTCGGCCCTTGATTACAGAGATCCCCCAAGATGCGAATGATGACGAAAAGCGCACTTACGAATATGGCGTGATGAAAGCGACCTCAGAGCAGGCTACGATCAAGGCTTTTGGCGCTGACAGATCCATGATTGTCAGACCTACCCTTATTGTGGGTCCCGGCGACCGTACCGATCGTTTTCCCTATTGGCTGGCTAGGTTAGAAAAAGGGGGGGAGATCATTATTCCGGGTAAAGCCGATGAGGTGGTGCAGTACATTGATGTCCGAGATTTGGCCCAATGGATGATCAGGCTACTCGAAAATCAGGCCGCTGGCGTTTATAATGCCTCAGGTCCGGGCTTCGCCATGACTACCAATGCTTTTGTACATGGGATACATGCGAGCTATAATTCTCCTGTCAACTATACTCAGATCGATGATACAGACTTCCTGATCGAAAACGAGCTCATCGGTATCCAGCCTTGGGTGGTCCAGCTACCCGAATACGCCGGCATGTCAAAAAGTGATAATAGCCAAGCGATAAAAGCAGACCTACAGTTTAGGCCGCTCTCTGAAACCGTGCAGGCGACTCAAGAATGGTGGTACTCCGATGCAGTTTCGCAAGAAAGACGAGATAAGATCCTAAGTGGTGAGCGTTCCTTGATGCAAAGGGAAGCCGAGATCTTAGCCAAATGGAAGGCTAGGAAGCCATAATCTAGATCCTCAATCCCAGGCTCAGCATTACCCCTTGATAAGGACGCCGGATAATGATGCCAGGCAAAGGTTCTCCCGTTTGCCAGTCCCAACCGCCATTGCGGTCTATGGTCAAATCTTGGTATTTGAAACCGATGCCTAGCTGCCATTGATGGCGGGACCGAGTGTGCCACATAAAACCAAACATCGCTTGGCCCATAAAACCGCCTTCAATATTGCTCACATTCCAAAGCAAGGGGATAGTACCAAAGCCATATCCTCCACGGAAAGAGTAAAAAGGAGTGCTAGGACGATCAAATAGATAACCCGTCAATTCGCCAAAAACAGGTAAAACTAGACCTGCCTGCAAAAAATCAAGTCCGGCGCCGACATTGGTACCAATATAACGATGCCATTGGTAGCCCAAACGATAGTTGATCATGGGATTGAGAGTAGGATTTCCCCATTCCCCTTCGGGCAAGGCAAACTGTATGTCAAAAGAATTGGTAAAGCCTTTGTTACGATAGGAATAAGCCCGCTGACCGGCATTACTACGACGATAGATCGATTGGTAAGGCGAGCGTTCGCGAGTGATTTTGTCGATCCTTGCTTGCTCTACCACCATAATACTGCCACCGGGTAGTTCGATTTTTACATATTCACCCGGCACCTGCTCTAGGATCCAACCCGCGATGATCGTACTGTCTGCATCGCGGAGATACAGATAGTCAAATACATAGGGAGATTGATCATTTTGGGCTTGGGCAGGCAAAATCGCCATGGCAAAGCCGATAATCCAAAGGAAGCGTTTCATTAGAAGCTAAATGAGATTTGATAATGGATGCGCTGATAAACACGTTGGCCTTTGACCAAATAGGGCTCGATGATCGTTCCCGGAGGGAGATTCCAAATATCTCGGGGCCACTCTCTAAATTCCTGATAAGAGTCCTGAAACTTATACCCAATTGTAAAGCTAATATCCGATCGTTGTCGGGTATTGATTTTAAAACCTAAGGCAAACTGGCCGTTGATGCCGCCATTGAGGACTTCATGTTCATTGGACATGCTGGTCGCAAAACCATAACCCGCCTGGATGAGATAGGTAGGCGTAATGCGACGTTCCCAAAGATCGCCTTGCAACTCGGCAAAGATAGGCGTAAAAATGCCTTCACCGTAGATATCCCAACCGAGGCCAAGCCCATAATTGAGAAACCTATTTTGATGATACAGCAATCTATAGTGGATCGCCGTGGCCGGAACGGGGCCCCATTGCCCTTGGGTAAAATTGAGTCCCCAGTCAAATTGGTGATAAAATCCAGGAGTACGGTAGCTGATCGGCACCAGATACCGAAACTTTTCTAGCTCGATCTTGGTGTAGAAGGGGGGCTCGACGGTGATTTTTTCGATTTCCGCGTTGCGGAACGTCAACACCTGCCCAGAAGCCAGCTTGATTCGGACGTATTCTCCTATTTCCTGTTCTACGATTTCTCCCCTGATGATACTGCCGTTGTGGAGGTAAATCACGTCTTCGACTCCTCTATTGTTTTGGGCCAGCATCAGATTGACCCCGATCAGGAGGACCACTAAGAGGCTATATTTCAGTAGGCTTTGCGACATGTGGATGAAAGGACTTGGTGTACTGCTGCTTAAAAGGTAGCATTTTTAGGAAAAGCTGACAGAGAAAAATTTCACCCCCAGCAGTCCGAACGAAAATGCCTATCTTAATAAAATCCTAACTTTAAC
>JBCAWW010000155.1:0-8999 GCA_038534415.1 Bacteroidota bacterium
AGTAGAGAAAATCTTCGGCCTCAATGGCCTCCTTCTCTTTGAGGGCCCAATCCTCCGTTTCCTCTGAAGATTGGAGTGTGTTTTCTCCTGTTTGAGGCGCCTCTGTTTTTTCGTTCGGCTCCGCCGAACTCTCCTCCTCCATCTGCGCAGAATCTCGCGTAGGTTCCTGCTCTACTAGCATTTCCTCCACTGCTTCTTCCATGACCGCTACCTTGTCTTCCATAGTATCTACCGGACTTACGGTTGTATCAGACACTTGGGCATTGTAATAGGGACCCTGTTGAGTAGGGGGAGGGGGCGTGCTCAAAGTGATGTACATACTTAGTTGTAGGCCATGCAAAAAATCATGACCGGGCCGAGTGCCTAAACGACCAATATTGTCAAGGTAGTCTGTCGGCGTATAGCGAAATAGATATTCTAAACTGAGAGATACGGCTGGATTGATGCGCGCTTGGATGCCTGCACCCACAGGTATCTGAGGTACGATGGTACTATAATTTTCGTCTGGTTCGCGGGTAAAGTTGGCGTCATTGAGAAAGCGTCCTTCTTGATCTCTGGGTGTGAAAGAAAGTACGCCTGCTCCAGCCGTCAAAAATGGATGAAAGCGTTGGCTGATCGGGAAGCGGTATTTGAGCCGTAGATCACCATAATAAAAGGAGGTCTCTACAAAAGTATTTACGGTAACGCCAGGACTGCTGCTGGGCTTTACGCCATCGTATTGTTCACTAAACTTACCAAAACCACCATTGAGTTGGATCTTGAGGCGCTTGGGTCCTTCGAGTTGAATGGAGAGGTTGGCCCCGGGATAAATCCTATGGATCGCTTGATTGGGGTCAGAAAGGTCGCCTATATAGCTAATCCCATCGAGTCCAAAACCGACTTTAACTTGGCGTTCGGTTTGGCCGAAAAGCAAAGAAGGGATAAAAAATAGGCACAGGATGAAGCAGTTTGTTTGGTTCATATGATTTTACATCACCACGATAGCTACGATTTGTGCTTCGGGGCTTAGGTCTTCCAATTGTAGGCCGGGATCCTTGAGGCGTGCAGCTTCTATTTTGGGTTCCCGGACGAGATAATGTACAGAGGGCTGGCGTTTGCTGCTTACATCCAGCAGTTGGTAGTTTTCGAGATAGTAAATTTGCCAGCGCTTACTTTTTTGGAGTAGGTCAGAGACCTGCATCCCTACGCTTAGCTTCTTCCGCGTTTTGAGAGCTTCGCTTTCGACTCTTATGCGGTTGACGGTCTTGTTTCCTTCAAAATCGGATTCTAGTACTACCCGTCCACTATCTAGCTGAATGTTGGCTCCCTGCCATTGGAACCCATCTGCGGAAAAGAGCGTATCTTCAATGGGAAAACCGTAAAACCACTCCAAATCTTGAGCAGGCATCGGATCTCCAATTTCGACAAAGGCCAAGCCATCTTTATGGATGATTGTTGGACCTTTACAAGCCATTAATAGACTGAAAAGGCAGAGTACAGCCCAAAGATGCTTTTGCATATAATAGTTTACTACCGAAATCATGCCATTCTAAATTGCAATTGAGGTAAATCTTACAGCAGTCTGCGCAAGTTTCACGTTTTATTAATGTATTAATTGCCTTATTTTAGTGTAAATCCTTTTTTTATATGAGTAGTATTCTGAAGTATTCGCTTTTCGGCTCCGCATTTGTGTTGATTGGCTTGCTCGTAGGCTTTAAAATCAAAGATGCATCGCCAGCGGGTATCAACTCTGGCTTGATGAAGTTCGAGCGCGCTCTACGTTTTATAGAAAGTAATTACGTAGAAGAGCTCAATGAAGATAAAATAGTTGATGACGCCATCGAAGGGGTACTCGAAGGTATGGACCCCCACTCCTTCTACATCCCCGCTTCTGAAATGAAGCAAATGCGCGAACAAATGGCCGGCAGTTTTGACGGTATTGGCGTGCAATTCAATATCCTTGAAGATACCATCTATGTAGAAGCGCCTATCTCTGGGGGCCCTAGCGAAAAACTAGGCATCATGGCTGGAGACCGGATCGTTGCTGTCGATGGGGAAAACGTTGCCGGCATCGGTATTACCAATGCTGATGTTATGGGGCTGCTCAAAGGGCCTAAAGGCTCCGAAGTCAATGTGACCATCCTGCGTCGCGCTACCCCCAAACCGCTTGAGTTTACGATCGAAAGAGACCGCATCCCACTCAATAGTCTCGATTTTGCCTATATGATGGACCCACAAACGGGTTATATCAAAATCAACCGTTTCTCCGAAACCACCTACGCAGAGTTCCGCGAAGCGCTCGAAATGCTACAAGAAAAGGGCATGTCCCAACTGATCCTTGACCTAAGAGGCAATCCTGGTGGCTATATGGAAATGGCTCGCAAGATGGCCGATGAGTTTCTCGCTGCTGGTAAAGTGATCGTTTCAACTGAAGGCCGTATCCGCGCTAGCAAACAAGAGTATCGCTCTACTTCTTCCCTTGGTTCCTTCGAAAAAGGGCCATTGGTAGTATTGATTGATTATGGTTCTGCTTCCGCCAGTGAGATCGTCTCCGGCGCTGTACAGGATCATGACCGTGGGCTGATCGTCGGTGTGCGTAGCTTTGGCAAAGGATTGGTACAGATCCAAGAAGAATTTGATGATGGTTCTGCGATGCGGATCGTGATCTCTAAATATTATACCCCAAGCGGTCGCTGTATCCAAAAGCCTTATGACAAGTCGGATGCAGAGTATGAGGAGGAAATTGCCGAACGCTTTGAATCCGGTGAGATCTTTGACGAGAGCAAAATTGTCATTCCTGATTCACTCAAGTTTAGCACTGCTTCAGGTCGTGTAGTTTATGGCGGTGGCGGTATCTATCCAGATATGTTCGTAGCCAATGATACCACTGGAGGCAGCGCCTACCTTACCGATCTGCAGATCAACGATATCTTCCGCAAGTTCTCTTCTAGCTATATCGATGCGCGTCCTGAGATGCTAAAGCGCTATGACTCGCCAGAGGCTTTCCTCGCCAATTTCAAACTGACTAGCTCATTGGTCAATCAGTTTACCGCCTTTGCTACCGAAAAAGGAGTGCCTTATGACGCGGCTGGATATCAAAAATCTAAGCGCTTGGTAGATAATCGTATCAAAGCTTACATCGGTCGCCGCATGTACAATGACGATGGGTTCTTCCCCGTCCTCAATCAAGTAGACAAGGTGATCCAAGAGGCTTACAAGCTGATGCCTGAGGCTGCCAATCTAGAGAGAACGGGCAAAGTCTCGATGAACGATTAAGATATGCTTGGATGAGAGAATATTTGAATTGTTGATTAGATTTACATTTAGCAAATCAGCGCTTCAATAACTCAATCATTCAGATGCATCTAGAAATATTGGCGGCCAACGCCATCGATCCTCCCTCCTGGGATGCCTTTATAGAGGCTGCTCCGGAGGGAGGATTGTTTTCTTTGTATGCTTATCTGGAGGTGTTACGAGCTGATTGGCAGGCTGCTATTGTCAAAGAAGGGGATGAGTGGCTAGCGGTGATGCCTTTTTTTCGTGAAAAGAAACTTGGCTTTAGTCGTGTGGGGCAGCCTGCGTTTACGCAGTATTGGGGGCCGGTTTTTGCTCCCCGCTTCGCGGAACGCTCCTCCTACAAGCATTACAGCTGGAAAAGGCAAGTCTTAGAGACTATGTTGCCCGCTTGGGATGAGGATCATCTCTTCACCATGAATTGTAGTCCAGCCTTTGATTATCCACTGCCTTTTTTTGAGGCAGGCTATGAGTTACATACTCGTTATACTTATCAACTGGATTTGAGCCTCGGACAAGAGGCAAGCTGGGCGGCTATGGATAGCAGTCAACGCCGCAAGATCCGCAAAGCCAATCAAGCAGCTCATTCCATAGAGCATCGCTTTACCGCTGCTGACTTATTGAAACTTTATGCTGCGCAGGCCGCCAATGGCAACGATATTTTAGGCGTAGCCCCTGATGGCAGCCGGATCATCACGCAGCTAATTGAGATACTGCCTTCAAGGCTCAACACTTATCTGCACGCTTATCGGCAGGCCGATGGAGAAATTGTCGCTGCGGCTTGTTTTGTCGAATTTCGAGATCATTGCTACTACCTTTTTGGTACCTATGATCCCAAACGTTCGCAAGGTGGAGAGATCGCCGCGCTAATGTGGGATGTGATGCAGACTACTCCATGTCGGATTTTTGACTTTGAAGGCTCGATGATACCGAGCATCGCTCGCTTTTTTCGACGGATGGGAGGAAGCCCCAAAGCCTATTTACAACTCCGCAAAAATGCGCTACCTTTACCAATAAGATGGATAAACGAATTACGATCCTAGGGGCAAAAAACAGCTTGCTCAACCAAGTGATGTATGAGCTAAGAGACGAAAAAATCCAACAGGACCGCTTTCGTTTTCGCCACAATATGGAAAAGGTAGGAGAGATACTGGCCTATGAAATGAGTCAACATTTCCCTTATCAAGCCCAAAATGTCAAAACGGTCTTAGGTGAGTTAGAGATACCACTCTTTGACAGAGAACCCGTTTTGGTGTCGATTTTGCGCGCCGGTCTACCCCTCCACAATGGATTTCTCCGCATGCTGGATAGAGCTGATAACGGATTTATCTCCGCTTATCGTCGGCATACCAAAGGCAATGAGTTTATCATCAAAATTGAATATAGCGCCATACCAGAGATCGAAGACCGAGAGGTCATCTTGATTGACCCCATGATAGCGACAGGTCGTAGTATTGTTTTGGCCGCTAAGGAGATATTAAACCTTGGACAGCCACGCCAATTGTATCTTGCTGGTGCGCTTGCCTCTGAAGATGGCCTGGCCTATGTCTCACGCAATCTTCCCAAAGCAAAGATATTTGTCGCCGCTGTGGACCAAGAATTGACGGCTAAGTCATATATCGTCCCCGGTTTAGGAGATGCTGGCGACCTTGCCTTTGGCCCCAAATAATTATCCAAGCTTAACAAAGGTGGATTTAATTACGTTAAGCTTAACTAAGTACAAAGACAAAAGTATTAAGTATACAAGCTAAGCAACAATAGTATTCACTCTTGGCCTAGTCTTTCTCATTCTATACTAACTACTATTTACTTTTTACTTAATACTTAAATACGATACTTACTAAGTGACCTAAATGGTATTGGCAGACTTGCAATGGACTGATTTTGCTCAGTATTTTTCACTCTTTGGCCTTTCCGCAGTTAAATTTTTGATTGGCCTGATTACCGCTGTTTTTTCAGGATATTCCTTTTGGGAAATAGTCGGCGTCATTGGTGGCGGCGCCTGGCTAAGCTCATGGCTATATACCTATTTTGGCGTGGTCCTCAACAATTGGTTTCGTAGAGTTTGGAAGCGGCAGAAGCCTATGAGCTTTTCTCGCCGTCGCAAGATTGTGCGCTTTTGGTCGCGCTTTGGTCTAGCAGGAATCAGCTTTTTGTCTATCATACTTTCGCCCATGTTAGCGATTGGAGTGGCTATCTCTTTTCAAGAACGCCCCCTTAAGATTATGCTGTATATGACGATTGCTATTATGTTTTGGTCCGTATTATTTGGTTTGGGAAGTGATTATATTCAAAGCTTAGACTTTTTGAAATCCTTTTCCGAACCCGTAGAGCCATGATCCGCATAGCCAGCCTTGTCATCACTCTTTGTTTTTCCTCATTTTTAGTGATTGGCCAGTACGCCACCAATCTTGTGCCACGTATCAGTCCCGATCGAAGCACGAGTCTGAGGATCGCTTATACCGACTTGAGTATACATTATGGCGCACCTTCGGTGAACGGTAGAAGCGTTCTCGGAGAGTTGATACCCTACCAGAGAGTGTGGCGTGCCGGAGCCAATGAAGCGACCCGATTTGAGACGAATCAAACCATCTATTTTGCCAGTGATAGTCTAGTTGCGGGTGAATATGCTCTCTTTATCCTCGCTCAGGAGCAAGGACCTTGGACGGTGATCTTCAGTAAGAAGGCCAAGCAGTGGGGGGCTTTTCGATACGAGGAGTCTGATGACGCCTTAAGAATTGAAGTATTTGCTCAACAAGGCGCTTATCAAGAGCAGCTGAGCTATAGCCTACTCAAAATAGGCGAAACCGAAGGCCAATTACGCCTCGCTTGGGAAAATGTAGTATTACCCATCAATTTTCAAATTGATTATCAGGCCCAATTCCGCGACCAAGTGTTGCGCGAAGCGGCAAAACGAGATACAACTACTCGATGGGTCGTCTATCTTCAAGGGGCCGAATATCTCTGTGAGCAAGGCCAAAATTTGCCCCTAGCCTTGGAGTGGCTCAGTCTTAGTGAAGAGTTGGCGGCTAAGGCCACTGCGTGGAACGATCAGTTTTATCCCAAGCATTATATCCTCGGCCATCTTTATTGGACGCGCGCCAAGGTCTACGCCCAAATGGGAGAGTATACCAAAGCGCTCAGCTTCGCCAATGCGATGGTAGAAATGCGCCAAGATTACAACTTCTTTGACAAAGAAGGCGCAGATGAGCGCATCAATGACTTGATGGCTAAATGGCGGGAGCAGCCTTAGAAATCAATCTTATAATAAAACAGTGGTAGAAAGCCGAGCTGATATTCTTCGCGGATCGGATTACCACTGGGATGCTCTGGCACATAAGTCAAAGTCAAAATATTTTGTCGATTAAATACATTGACTAAATCGACGGCAATCTCATGGGTGACTTTAGGGCGATTCCAGCGGTATAAAATTTTACCATCTACGCGGAAATAGGGCCTAAACTGCAACGTATTGAATCCTGCATCTTGGTAGATCAATTCTAGCGCCGCCTGTGAGGCTGCCTCATCTACGGGCCCATACCAGCGTCCACCCGTATAGGTCGTCTTACCTCCTAACTGCAGGGCCGAATTGTTTTTGAAGGTAAACTCCTTGGCAAATAAGGCATTGAAAGCGATCCGACCATTGAAGGTGGCATTGCGCAATACGGCATCGCTCCCTCGATATTGAGCATCAAAAAGCGAAGTCGTCATCAAGAAGTAATAGCCATCACTAAAGAATTTTTCGAGCGTAATCTCCAAACCATAATTGCGGCCTGTACCAGTATTGGCAAGGGTGTCAGGAAAAAAACGAGAAAAGCCCGAACCTGCATTGACCAAGGAAAAGGGGCTGATTTCTGTCTCTACCGGAATATCATAGAGATATTGATAATAGGTCTCTAGCTTTAGGCGCATGTTTTGGCCAAAGTTCAAATCGTAGCTCAAGACAGCATGCATACTTTTTGATAGGCCAAGGTCGAGATTGTGCTCCAAAGGATTGTTGCCCTCTCGCTCTAAGCCATAAAAGTAGAGGTAAGGCGATTGAATCTGAGAGTGCAGTCCCAGTCCTAAGCCCAAACGCTGGCCCTGTTTGATTTTGTAGGATAAGCCTAAGCGGGGCTCGATGGGCGAAAAACTATTTTGATTGAGACTCCAATAGAGGCTCGTGATGCCTGCTGTGAGGAAAAAGCGATCTTGATAATTGTACTTATACTGCACAAAGGGTTGTACCAAGGCCGCTCCTTGGTCTGCGTCCCAGCGCACTTGCCATTCGCCAAGCAGGGAAGGATTGCCTAGACCTTGAGGGATAACTGCCCTTGCACTATCGATATAGCGCATTTGATACCAATCGATATTGATACCGGCTTGGAAAGTATGATTGAGACCTAACTTCTTTTTATAGTTGAGATAGCCATGATACTTTACCTCTTGGAAGGTATAATCCAAAATCGGCGGTAGAGAATCTATGACGTAAACACTGTTTTGTACTTGACGAAAAATCTGATCGTGATTGGCGTCAATTCTGGCGCCAGATACCCCAACACTCGCTTCGAAGAGCGTCGTTTGATTGATCGGATAGCGATAGTTTGCTGCTACAACGCCCATATTCGTACCGAAATATTGATCGCGATCTTCGTCGCCAAACAATTGTGCCGAGGTGGCAGGGGCGACTTGCTCACTCAAAATAATATCAATATCACTCAGCCCGCCAATCCCCCAGATGTTGAGCTGAGCGCCATTTTTTTGTGGGAAGTGGAGGCGAAAAGCACCGTCTTGGTATTGGGGAATGGCATCGGTGCCCACATTGATGCCCAAAAACTGAAAGAGCTGTAAAGTCGAATAACGATACATCGCGAGGTAAGAAGAACCATTTTCCTTATTGATAGGGCCTTCTGCCGTAAACTCGGTCCCTAAGAAGCCCAATTGACCGCTAAATTCGTGCTTCTCATTATTGCCATTGCGCATCGCGAGATCAAAAGTGCCCGCTAGGCCGTTGGCATACTCCGCGGGAAAAGCCCCCGTATAGAAGTCCGAATTGCTGAGAAATTTATTGTTAAGGATGGTTACTGGCCCTCCGCCAGTACCGGGGATCGAAAAGTGGTTAGGGTTAGGTATGTTGATGCCTTCCAGCCGCCACAATACCCCCTGAGGCGAATTGCCTCGAATGACGATATCGTTGCGAGAATCGTCTGCTCCCTGTACACCGGCATAGTTAGAGGCCATACGAGCGGGTTCGCCACGACTCCCAGCATAAAGATTGGTTTCGGCTACCGAAAACTCGCGTGCGCTCACCGTCGCCATCTCATTGGAGGCCTCCCCATTGCGTCTTGCCTCGATCATCACTTCCTCCATTTCGATGGCTGAAGTCTGCATCTCGATATTGAGAATTACTTCCTTGGCCGAAGAAACCTCAATATTGTTGAGGACGACCGGCTGATAGCCGATAAATTCAAAATTGATCGTTTGGCGTCCAACCGGCACATTGCTAAGGCGATAATTGCCACGCTCATCCGACAAAACGCCTATCACATCTGACTCGGATAGCCTGACATAAATCCTCACCGATTCTAGGGGGAATCCTGACTCCGTATCTACCACTTGGCCGCGGATGGTCTGGGTCAATGCCTGCGCTTTAAGACTAACAGCCGCTAACAAACAGCCAAGGAATAGGAGAATGCATTTTGAATTCATATTGTCCAAATTTGGATTTGGGGAAGTTAGCTATTCTC
>JBCAWW010000156.1:0-8998 GCA_038534415.1 Bacteroidota bacterium
CTGAATATACGTAATTTCTCAAAATTACGTATATTCAGTCAGGTAGAGTGATTTTAGTACTTAGTCTTAAGACCTATCTATTCTGCTAATGCTGCGGTCAAAACCATCGAAAATTTTCATCAAATCATTACGGGAGGAGATTTACTAGCAGGTTTTGAGTTTGACCTCAAATTATTGCTGCAATAGGTTTGATTTATTCCAGATTGACTTTTCTCTATTGCCTCTAGCCTGCTGCGCAGAACGCTTCCCTCAATTTCTAATTTCAATCCAAGTGCCCGGATTAGGCAGCACCCAACGATTACTATCGCGGCCCATCGCCTCATGGACGCGTTCGACGAAGGCGGGAATATCAGAAGAGGCCAAAGCACGCGGCTTATTTTCGACACTATTCAAGGGCTTGAAGATATTTTCCCAATGTGCGATCACCACCAGACGAGGCTTAACCGCTGCTATAATCCGCTCGGGATGACCATCCACTTTGTCAAAAGAAGCCGCCACCAAGATGGCAATATCAACCGAATCCAATAAACTAGGAGGTGTACCTTGCAAGCTATCCGTCGCCGAGGACTGCAGATAGACACGCAATGCCTTCTCACCATTCTCGTCCAAAATATCAATCACGTAGGCAAGCGCGTCATGGGTACGCCAGGCGTTTGGATGGGCAAGTTTGTCGAGGACCGGTTCGCCTTTGAGTGCCTGATAGTCTCCTTTGTGGGGCGCATGTCCCGACTGTATAGGCAGGACTTTGATACGACTATTGGGGATGCTTTGCCAACAAAAAGGAGAACTTAGTTTTGTTTCCTCATAAATACAGTCAAAGGGCTGGATCAAGCTATCTCGTTCTCCGAAGGAGCCCTCTTGCCAACTCATCATGATGTCGAGCATCGATTGATTGCCATAGTAATAAGGTCCCGCAACTCCGCTAAGTCGATCAAAAATGTAGGGAGTGTCAAACATATGATCGTAATGGGTATGTCCACTCAAGATGAGCTGAGGGGCTTGGGATTGCGAAAGCTCAGTGCGTCGCAAAAAAGTATTAATCTTCGCGGTATCATTGGCTTGGGAAAAGGGCAAGCCCAGTACGGAGACACGTGTCAAAAACGGGTCATGCAGTAAGGCTTGATCGTCATATTTGATATATAAGCCCGCCGCTCCACTATAATAGAGATAAGCCGTTTGGGGCAAGCTGCTCAAACTGCGAGAGGCATACCATTGTTCTACGGGAAGCGAGTTGGCAATGCGAACGCCTCGACAAGCCCATAAAGAAATCAGCAGACCCAAGAAGAGGAAAGAGTACTTCATAGCAATATTTACCTTACCCAAGCAAAGTACAGCCCCACTCGGAGCGAGACAAGTCAGTCTAAGATTTAACAAGCGCCAAACAAAAGCCTCTCATCAATAGGATTCGGCCTGCATTAAGCGTAATTTTGCAGCCAAATTGCAATAGACAATCACATGCAGCAAGATTTGCGCAACATCGCGATTATCGCACACGTTGACCACGGCAAGACCACTTTGGTCGACAAAATGCTTGTCGCGGGCCAACTATTCCAAGCTCACCAGGAGGTAGGAGAACTCATCATGGACAGCAACGATCTTGAAAAAGAACGTGGCATCACCATTCTCTCCAAAAATGCCGCCGTCCGCTATAAAGACACCAAAATCAACATCATCGATACCCCTGGTCACAGCGACTTTGGCGGTGAGGTTGAGCGCGTGCTCAATATGGCTGATGGGGTAGTACTATTGGTTGATGCTTTTGAAGGTCCTATGCCGCAAACTCGTTTTGTGACTCAAAAGGCCATCAATCTTGGCCTCAAGCCGATCGTACTCATCAACAAAGTTGACAAGCCCAATTGCCGCCCCGATGAGGTGGTAGATGCGGTTTTTGACTTGATGTACGAGCTTGGCGCTTCGGAAGACCAGCTTGATTTCCCTATCGTATTTGGTTCGGCCAAGCAAGGCTGGATGAGCGACGATTGGAAAAATCCTACTGATAATATCACTCACCTCTTCGATCAAATTTTGGAGCATATTCCTGCCCCGAAAGTCGAATTCGAAGGCCTACCACAATTGCAGGTTACCTCCTTGGACTATTCGTCTTATGTAGGTCGTATCGCGATCGGTAAATTGATGCGTGGTAAACTCAAAGCAGCTCAAGAAGTTGCCTTGATCAAAAGCGATGAAAGCTTTAAAAAAGTCCGCATCAAAGAGCTCTTTATCTTTGAAGGGCTCGGTAAAGAAAAAACCGAACTCGTTACCGCAGGGGAAATCTGTGGTGTCGTGGGCCTAGAAGGATTTGAAATTGGCGATACCGTCAGCGATCCTGAAAAGCCAGAAGCCATGCCTCCTATCTCAATCGATGAGCCAACGATGAGCATGCGCTTTACGATCAATGATTCTCCATTTTTTGGTAAAGAAGGTAAGTACGTTACCTCGCGCCACATCAAAGATAGACTCGAAAAGGAACTCGAAAAAAACCTCGCCCTGCGCGTAGAAGACACCGGTTCTGCAGATTCATTTACTGTCTTTGGCCGTGGTATCCTGCACCTCTCAGTTTTGATTGAGACCATGCGCCGCGAAGGTTACGAACTCCAAATCGGGCAGCCACAGGTGATCATCAAGGAGATTGATGGGGTCAAATGTGAGCCTATCGAGGCCTTGACCATTGACCTGCCAGAGAGCGTATCCGGCCGTGCGATCGACATGGTTACTCAGCGCAAAGGCGAAATGACGCAAATGGAAGTTCGTGGAGAGCGCGCCATCCTCAATTTCCAAGTTCCTTCCCGTGGGTTGATCGGCTTGCGTAACGAACTGTTGACTGCCACCGCAGGTGAAGCCATCATGTCTCACCGCTTTGAGGAGTTTGCGCCGCTCAAAGGCGATATCCCTAAGCGTAATCAAGGTTCTTTGATCGCGAGTGAGGCAGGCAATGCCTTTGCATATGCCCTTGACCGCCTACAGGATCGTGGCCACTTCTTTATCCATCCTCAGGATCAGATATATGAAGGCCAGATTATCGGCGAAAACAATCGTGCTGATGACCTCGTCGTCAACATCACCAAAGCCAAAAAGCAATCAAACGTTCGCGCAGCGGGTTCTGATGACAAAGTCAAACTCCCTCCGCCGATCAAGTTTTCGCTTGAAGAAGCCCTCGAATATATCAAGGAAGATGAATTGGTTGAGGTTACGCCTGAATCTATTCGCCTTCGTAAAGTTCACTTGAAAGAGCACGAGCGTAAGCGTAGCAAGAAATAGTCTTTTGAGACAGATAGAGATAGCGTCAGAGCATTTGCTTTGGCGCTTTTTTTTGTGGGCTGCTGCGCAGAACGCTTATTTCGCTAAGCCATAGAAAGATACCGGATAATCTTCATGCTTCTCCCGATCTGGAAATAGGGATACTGGCGTAACGGCTTTTCTTTGGAGCTTTGGCCCCAGAAAAATAAGCGTCATTCCGCACAAATGAAATGCGATGCGGGATCTTGAGAGACAAACGTTCCGCGAAGCGGTAAACCTAAAACAATCTCACCTGAATAATCTCAGTCGCGGGATCAAAGTCAGCAAGCTTCAGAGGGGTCGTATCACTATCGATCTCCAACTTGCCTTTGAAACCGGAGGGATCCAATAAAAACTGCGCTTTGAGGGCAGGGCTTTCGATCACATACATCTCACTGACATAAGTGTACCAAATTTGGTAGTCGGGATAAGTAGCCGCAAAAGCCTCTATACTAGCGCCAATGCCCATGCCTTTTTCCGTCTGGAAGTCCGCCGAGATGACATTGATTTCGCCAATCAACTCGCTGTACTCGCCCTTTTGGTCATCAAAAGCTGCTTTTACGTACAAAGCTTCTCCCTTGGCATCATTTAGGATATAAAGCGGTTGCTCAATCGTCATGCCCTCTGCTGTGATGACTTCTACAGTAGGCTCGATCTCAAAAACGTCTGAATCAAAGGGTAAACTTTCACCGATATGCATTTCCCCCACAGCCTGGGAACGAATCAGAAACTGTTCTGGAAAACGCTCTTGGGGACTCAACTCTGTGTTGGTTTCGGCAGCGGGAGTCTGCTTATCGCTCGCACTTTGTTCGCAAGCAATCACCAAAAGCGAAAGGCAAAAGAGGAGAAAAGCTTTATTTATCATAATTCGAGTATGGACCCGCAATATAAACATTAGAGGGGAGCGTTCCGCGAAGCGGTAGGATTTGAACATCCCCCTTCCGTCAAACGCCCCCTTCTATCCCGAAAACTTTCGGGAGGCTGACGGAGAAATTTACAGGTCCCCGCTTTCAAGAGGGGACAGTCCCAAGCTCGGGACAGGGGAGATGTTACAGACAAGCGTTCCGCGAGGCGGAAAAAAAATCAAACATCCCCCTTCCGTCAAACGCCCCCTTCCTAAGTGGGCTGACGGAGAAATTTACAGGTCCCCGCTTGCAAGAGGGGACAGTCCCGAGCTTGGGACAGGGGAGATGTTACAGACAAGCGTTCCGCGAGGCGGAAAAAACTAACTCTTCCTTAACTCTCTGATCCTTTTGCGCACCTCAACTGAATATAGACTGCCCGGAAAACGAGTCAAAAAGTCTAAATAATGAGTCATCGCAGTATCGGGATCTTTGAGGGTGTAATCAAAAATACGCGCCTTGGTGTAGAGCGCATCATCGCCATAAATGTCATAGGGAAACTCCGTCAAAATGCGGTCTATATAGCGCATGGCCGTATTGACATCATTTTGTTTGAGGAAGATATTGGATTTTTCCCAGAGGATTTCGTCGGCGAGAGTGTGATTGGGAAAGTTGTAAGCCAAGGTATCTAGCAACTCCATCGACTCCTCATATTGACGCTGATAAGTATAGAGTTGGGCTTGGGCAAACATCTCCAGGGCGGTAGTCGTGGTGTCGAGTCCGGTATTGTCGAGAATCAAGAGATTGAGCTTGATCGCGTCATTGGAGATGTCGTTGGAGGTATTGTCCTTGATAGAGCCAAGCAAGGCCTGAGAGAGGTTAAACTCTCCTTTGTAGTAGGCGAGCTGCCCAAGCTTGAACTTGGCCAAGGCTCCCACCTGTCGATCGCGAAAGATATCACTCACCTCAGTATAGGTCAGCTTGGCTTCGTTGTATTCTTCCTGCATCAGCTGGATGTCGCCGATCAGCAGTTTACCACGTGCCCAATCTTCGAGCGAGAGATTGTTGCGTTGGGCGACAACGGCTTCTAATTCTTTGCGGGCATCATCGAGCTGATTGAGGTAAAACACCTGCAAACGAGCGCGGCGATAGATAGCCGTAAAATACTGGGGGCGACGCCCAAACTCATCTAGCAAATCGCCATAGTTCATCACCGCTTGGGTGATGGAAACCATATCCACAGGAATTTGCTCAAAGGCTTGTAACTCGCCATTGATGGCCTTTTCCATAAAAGCCTGCTGGAAATAAGGCGAGTTGCGCTTGCGATCGATGATATAGTCGTAAGCCTTATTAGAAAGATTATAGTTCTTATTGTTGCGCATGGTTTCGGCAAAACGCACCACGCGGCCGCCCTCTTCCTTGAAGAGACGATCTATCGCTTTGACTTGGATAAAAGCCTCCCGAAAGTTTTCGGCGAGCACATAAAACTCATACAAGATGGTCCGCAGGCCTAAATCCGTCTGATACTTATCCGAAGCCATCAGCAGGGCTTGCTCGATTTCGTCCAACGAATTGGTGTTGACCATATTGAGAATGGCCAAATTTGCTGCGTTTAGGTCCGAAGTATTGGCAAAATAAACGTTGAGATATTCGTCGGTTGCGGCGGCATACTCGCCCAATTGCATGTGGATATTGGCGATCTCATTGGCAAAGATATAGTCATCTTTGAGGCGTTTACGGGCCTGCATATAGGCCTGATTGGCCAGCTCTAACTTACCGGCCTGAAACAAATGGGCGCCAATTTGCACAAAATCGCCTTGCGAGCGCAGCTTTTTGGTGATCGTTTCTTGGTAGACTTTATCCGACTCCTTGAGGTCGCCGGTCTTTTCTAACAAACTAGCTTGGAGGATCGGAAAGAGCACAGATTCGCCCTTATCCTTTTTGATGGTTTTGCTGATATAGGTGAGTGCCTCCTCAAATTGATTGAGCATTTCGTAGCACTCGACAGTCCGACTGACAAACTTTTCGCTGGGAGTCCGTTTGGTGATCTTGAGATACAAATCCAGGGCGGATTCATACTCACCATCTTGATAATAACGATCTGCCAGTTCGATTTCGGCTCCTGGTTGAGCCATCAAAGGTGCAAGCCCAGCCAGGCAAAAGCACACCATCCAAATAAAACGCGTCATACGCATAAATACGAAAGGTTTAAAAGCTGAGTTGCCGGGCTGGGTTGCGAGAAAGGCTTTTAGGAACCCGAAAAAACCAACTTGTCTATTTCGCGCTGGAATCCTTCGCCAGAGCAAAGAAGAAAAAGCGAGTTTGGCGAGCCAAATGAGCCTTTTTCAGATGCCGGGCTGGAGAAAGAGGGCAAGCGAAGAGACATAAGTTATTTTTTGAGCCTTACTAAACGCCTACCTGCTCTGTATAGGCAGGTGCATCCAATAGCTCAGCATCCTCAACAGATTCGCTCAGGCGGATTTTGATCATCCAACCTTCGCCATAAGGATCTTTATTGACAAGCTCTGGATCATCCGCCAGGGCTTCATTTAATTCAATTACTTCACCAGCAATGGGCATATACAGATCCGAAACCGTTTTTACGGCTTCTACCGTACCAAATACTTCATTGCGATCGAGGCTTTCGCCTTCCGTTTCAATCTCTACATAAACAATATCGCCAAGCTCACCAGCAGCAAACTCAGTAATACCGACCGTGGCCACATCGCCTTCGATGCTGATCCATTCGTGATCTTTAGTATAGAGGAGATTATCGGGGAATTGCATAGAGTTAGAATTTCTCTTTTTCAGTAAAATATGTGTACACAGGCGCTAAGGCGAACGAAGGTACGATTTTTCTATTGAGAAATCCATCAGGTCATTATCGTTTTTGTCTTACTTTACTGCTGCGCAGAACGCTTTCACAATCAGCAATAAAGCTTGCTATATTTTGATCTAGCAGTGAGTGAGCTTCTATCCACGCCCGGTTAGGAGGAGCAAACTCTCCCTGCCAGTAGTCATATTCTTCCATTACATTCATGATGCCATCAGCCAGATGCTCAGGTGTAAAGAGATCGATCATCCAAGCGTTTTGCTGGTGAGCCAACAATTCGCGGTGGGCTGAAATATTATTGACAATCGGTATGGCTCCGGCATAGCGCCCTTCGGCCAAAGCATTGGAATAGCCATCATAAACGGGGGCCACGACAAACGAATCCACAATCGACCAGAGGTCAATCACTTCTTGCCTCGGCAGGAGACTCCGCTCATAATGAAAATTTTCAAACTGATCGGCCAAGGCAATCGCTTTGGCATCTACCTCTGCGGGTATATCATAACCAGCCGAAAGCATGATCAGTTTCAAGTCGCGCACCCCTCTGCGGAGCAGTCGTTCAAAAGCCGCCAAGATCACATCGCCTTGGTAAACTGGTTTCATGCCCCGAGGGCTTAGGACCACCTTTTGCCAATCGCGGACTCCGTATTTTTGCCGCAGCGCGGAACGCTTCTCCTCATCAATTTGAAACATCTCTGGCTGCACCCCCCAGCGGTTTAGTTTTACGCGTTCATCGGAGATGCCAAACCAATCTCTCACGGCATGGACCAGCTCAAGATTATCACCTGTGATCAGGTCTGAAGCATCCAAAGCTTGCTGTATATATCTTCTAAACACACTCCATTTGAAGCGATACTGGACTTTGCTGAGCAGGCCCATCTTGGTGGCATTGCTATTCCAGATGCGTTCTGGATTGAATCCGAGTTCCGCGAAGCGGGAAGGATACTCCAATATATCTGCGCCCATGGCGATGCTCACCATCGGCCTGAAACCGGAGCGCATGCCCCATACACTAAATGGAGTTACGTTGATCGGGTTGATGATATCGATGCGGTGCCGCACCAACTCTTGAAATAAATCTGGACCACCCGCCAAATAGCTGCGATAGGTCAGTTGCCCATTGAGGGTAGACTTGGGTTCGATCGAAACGCAGGGCACTCCTTTGATCCAAGCTTGCGAAAAAGAAAACACAGTGACCTTAGCACCAGCTTTTTGCAGCGCTCGGGCCCACTTTTGGGTATGAAAATTAGCAGGGTCAGATAAAATCCCTATGTGCATAAATTGTCTTAAAAATTCTTGCCGATGGAGGTCATTAGCAAAGGTGCTCGCAAGGTACCATCGTCCAATCCCCAAGCGAGGTCAAAGCGTAGAGAGTATCCTATCACACTTGCTCGCAAACCGGTACCAAAGCCTAGCAAAAATGGGCTTTTTAAGGTTTGTAATTTGACCGTTATTGGTCCATTGGTTAGAATTTGGGTGTCAGTTGGATTTTTATCTGAAAATGGATTGCCTTCTACCCATACAGTACCAACGTCAAGAAAAGGAATCAGCTCTAAGTTGTAGAGATTTTTGGAGTTCAGGGCACTCTTTGCCATCCGGCTCAAAGGCATCCGCAATTCGAAACTCCCCATGAGATAGCGTGTACCTTGACGGGAGTTGGGTCTAAAGCCCCGTAATGGCATCAAGAAGTTTTGAAAATGAAAACTATGCAGTGAGGTGTCTATGGTATTGCTCCGACCCGCCAGGGCTTCTCGCTGAAACGCAATCGGTGGCAAGAAACGTTCGTTGGTACCCCCGAGATAATACTGTACTTGTTCGTTGGGGAGATTGAAGCCACCCGCAAAACGAGTCGCCAAAACTAAGTTGCGATAAAAATTGGTGTAATTTTTAACCTCAGCCTGAACGCGGCTAAAGGCAAATGCCCCTTCACTGGTCGAATAATAGCTATCAAAAAAGGCTTCTGCTTTCCAACCTTGGTAGGCGTAGCCTTCATTTTCAAGCACATTGTTAAAGCGTACTCCAACGCCACCTCTGAGGATTGCATCTT
>JBCAWW010000157.1:0-8971 GCA_038534415.1 Bacteroidota bacterium
GCCATCGTCTATGAAATGGGCGGTTATCTACATTTGCTAGATCCCGCTACGGGTTCTGCGAAGCAGCTCAACATCGAGGTTCGCGGTGATATGAACTTTGCGATGCCTCGTTGGGAAAATATCCGACCTACTGCTTTGCAGAACGCGTAGCGGGATCTAGCAAATGTAGATAACCGCCCATTTCATAGACGATGGCGTCCTTACAAGCATCGAGGCTTTTGACGTCAAACTGTTGGTGCTTGGTGATTTGAGCTTCGCTGCCGTCGGCAGGGTTGAAGCGCCAGATATTGGCCGCATAATCACGCTCTGAGATATAGTAAATTTCCTTGCCAAACCAGACCGGATCTAGGTGCCGCTCTTGGGTCGGTTGGGGGATACGTTGTAGCTTTTGGTTTTTGAGATTGAGGATCCAAATGGGCATGGCTTGCCCCCCACGATAGTTGCGCCATTCAGGATCCCAAAATGTGATAGGGATATAAGCCGCGTGTTTGCCATCGGGAGAGATCTCGCCATAGGCAGCGCGGGGAATCGGCAGCTCAGTAGGGAAGCCCCCTGCCATGGAGATGCTATATAATTTGTTGAGGCGAGTGGCATGCCCCGTACGACCCGAGCGAAAAAGCACTTCGCCATCTGGAGTCCAGCCTTGCACTACATCTGGATAAGGATGATAGGTTAGGCGCTTGGGCGTTCCGCCGGAGGCGGGAATCACATAAACATCGGTATTGCCACCATATTGAGCCGTAAAGGCAATCCATTGCTCATCTGGGGAGAAATGGGGATTGGATTCGGAGCCTTCATTGGTCGTAAGCCGAGTGGCATCGCCCCCAGCGCGGTCCACTTGCCAGAGGTCATTGGCGTAGACAAATACGATCGATTGTGCGGAGACAGTGGGTTGGCGGAGGAGTTGGGTGCCTTGGGCCCAGAGTGGCTGGGCGAGGCAGAAGCATAAAAGACTGAGTAAATAATTTTTTCTCATAGCTGGGGATTAGATGAATGCAGTAAGGTAAGAAAAAAGCAAACGCAGGAATTTGAATATCCTGCTAAAAGCGGTAAACAGGCTTTGCGCAGATTATTTAACAATCCAGCGTGCGAGGCGACATGAAGGGTTTTGACCTCATGGGTAGAGAGCTTTATATTTGGTCTTGGACTTCGTCCGAACGCTACGATCTATCGGCCTTGCCCAGCGGGCAGTATTGGCTCTATCTCTACACCAAAGATGGGCGCTTGGGCGCGCAAAAAATCACCAAATACTGATGGTAAAACTCATTACTTCTTTTTTGCTGCTATGCTTAGTTTTAGCGTTCGGCTGCAAGCCTAGCCCTAAACCCCAACTGGCACTTGCCAAAGGCGAAACACTTGCTTTGTTTGATGGCAAAAGCTTCAAAGGCTGGGAGGGGAATCAGGATTTTTTCAGGATCGAGGACGCAGCGATTGTGGGGGGTAGTATGGATGAAGCCATCCCACAAAATCAGTTTTTGTGTACAGAGGCGAGTTTTGGAGATTTTGAATTACGCCTCAAGGTCAAATTTTGGCCAAAAAACAATAATGGTGGGGTCCAAATTCGCTCCGAACGCATCCCCGATCATCATGAAGTCATCGGCTATCAGGTCGATGTTGGCTATGCTGGAGCGGAAGTAGTTTGGGGCTCTATTTATGATGAATCCAGACGAAATCGCTTTGTGGCTCGTGCGCCTGCAGAGGCCATCGACCGATTGTTGCGCGAAGCAGACTATAATGACTACCGCATTCGATGTGAAGGCAAGCGGATCCAAATCTGGTTCAATGGCGAACAAGTCGTGGACTATAGCGAGACGGAAGCAGGCATTACCCAAAGTGGTGTGATCTGCGTGCAGATTCATGGCGGGCCACCTTCTCAAGCTTGGTACAAAGATATCGTACTAGAACAGCTTTAACTTAGGGCAATTGCTCCGTCCGAGAGTTATTCACTCGCCAAAAGTTGATCATGTCCACTGCATTGATCACGCCATCCAGATTAAAATCTGAAAGGGTACTGAGGTAGTCATAGGACTGCCCGTTTTCTAGTAGCCAATAGATATTGTAATCTACGGCATTGATCACTCCATCGTGATTTGAATCACCCGCCCATAAAAAGGCGCGATTGCCTATGATGTGCCGAGCGTTGAGCCCATAAACCCCCTGAGTCGGATCACTAAAATCCAAAGCTGTTGACGCCAAATTGCTCAAAGCCACCGGGCTGCCCGTCATTATACCTAAATGCCCCCTTTGCCTGACAGCGAGATAAATAGAATCAGCCTCTAAGCCATAAAAGGTCAAACCTGCACTACCATCCATGTCTACAATCTGACCATCGGATTGTAAGAGCCCGGCTCTCCGTTTGAGGATTTGATTCGGATTATTTTTATCGCGGGCTTCCAAGAGCACCCAATCCACAGTATTGGCTGGTAGACTGGTCCAGTTTTCAACGCCCAGATAGTTCCAAGGCGAAGCGGCAAAAGGCTGCACATTGGGGATTTGAGAACCGAGATAAGTGGTCATACTCGTAGCATTCCAAGGGCCTTGTAGGAGCGCTTTCGCTTGGACAAGCGACTGCGAGGGGGCGCGTAATATTTCTATCCCACAGACAAGCGGATTTTGGACGTAGTGGATAAACTCAATATCGATGAGATTGTCAGCAGTAGTAAGAGGGATTTCATAAAGAGTTCCCACTTTATGGCCGACCGCGGCCGTGATATCTAAATCGACCAGCTCTGCATAGCTATTACCGTCTACGACTACGGTAAATACGCGGCTGCCAGGAGTATTGGTACCACTATAAGCATCTCGAAAATACAGCCTAACGATATAATTGCCAGCCGATTGGACATCGAAAGTATATTTCATTTCTGGTGCAGTACTAGCGTCCCAACGCTCTGAGTTAAGAATCCCAAAAGGCGTAAAGGCCTCAATGGCAGCGGGCACTTCGGGGCTCCATGAGTTAGCCGTTCCACCGTAGGTGCTACCTGTATTGACGGTAAAGCCTTGCACCGCCAAGCTGCTACCGGTATCGGTCAACCAATCAATGCCCCCATCGATGGCCGCAATCGTCGATCCCCCACAATTGACGCGGAAGACTACATTTTGAGGTGGGCTAAGCGGCTTACCTTCTACATTGAGAAAGTCCCAATTAGAGGCAAAGCCATCGTCAACATCGGCGGTGCCTATCATCCCCACAGCCAAGGGCTGGGAGGGATTTTGCACAGCATTGAGTAGGGCGCCACTCATCGCAAAGGGAGTACCCAAGTTGAATTGAGTGCTACCATTGTCGAGAGAGTATTTGGCCTGGGCACGTCCATTGACCGGATCGATTTCGAAGTATAGATCGAGATTAGCGGGAATCGTCCCTATGTTTTGACTGGCGATTTGCCCCAAGAGGCTGCCAGCATTTTCGCCTTGGATGCTTAGGCTAGCGCCACTCAAAACCAATTTGAGATAGTCATCTTGGCTACCATCTCCAATAAAAAGCCCTTGGGACTCGGTGCTGCTATGAGAGTAGAAAGGAGGTAGCATCCGTGCAGCCACAACAATGGTATCACTGCTGATATCGACATTGACACCATATTGAAAGGCTTTTTCTTGCGTATTGCTTGCTGCATCCCCAGTGGTATGGTAGATGGTCATGCCACCGACTGCGCCGCCATAGATATCATCTACGTCTGTATTAGAAGCAGCTGGATCGTCTAGCCAGGAGAGATAGTTGGGATTGGCAGCTCCATTATTCATCAGACCCGTGAGACCAAGGCCGAGATAGCCTTTGAGATCGAGTTGATCCGAAAAGAGTTCGTTTACTAGCGGTAGATCGAATGCCGTTCCCATTTGTAAGGGATCAAGCGCATCTGGCGTACCGTCCCCATCATCATCGAGATCAATAAGATCGGAGAGTTTATCACCATCAAAGTCATTAGGCTGCGAAGCCGCTGCGCACATATCTGTGCCATTGAGGTCTTCGTCATTGTTGGTAAAGCCATCGAGATCATTGTCGGCGGCAGGATCATAGCCGGGATCGCCCGGATAGACGCAAACGATCGTGCCTTGCGGCTCAAAAACCTTAATGCTACCATTAAACGAAGCGACCCAAATGGTACCCGGAAAAGGATCGGTATTGCTGTTGCAAGTCACACCCAAGGCATTGCCCCCGATACCGCTGATCCAGTTTTGATCATAGCTCTTGAGGCTGCCATCGGGATTAAAACTCACCCTATGGAGGTTGCCTCCGCCATTGCGACCGATAATCAAATCCCCTTTCATCGCACCCCCAAAAGTAGTGGCGGTATACTCGTCGATGGCGTTAGAGTTATTTTGTAGGATGGTAATTATGTCATCATTGGCGCCGTCGGGATTCGTGCCGCTCGGCAAACGATAATCTCCCTGACGTATGTCTGCCATATTGCTCGGCACCGGAGGCCAATCTACCGGAAGTGAGCGGGTACTGAAATGGGTATTAGTGGTAGTCAGTATCTGATCGCGAAACCAGTCATCGGTATAGCTATTGCCATTGCTGTCTCCGGGGTCGGAGGAGTGGGTACCTCGTGTAAACAGACCTGCTCCATTGGGATTGGCCCGCGTCGGATTGGGGTGTCCACCATAAAAGCTCCCAAAAGTATAATTTTGAATATCGCTAGTAATGCGGGTGAGATGATCTTTGTTATCCACTTTGGCTTCGCCATTGTCAGCTGTGGTACTGCCCGGCTCGCCGGGGCGAAAACGATTGGTGACATTGCCCGCAAGCCCTTCATTTTCGGGATAACCTCCCCAGCCGCCATTGGCGCCATTGTCAGTAACATAGACGGCCCCGCTTTCCGTAACGACGAGATCATAAGCATTGCGATAGCCGGGAGAAAACATCTGCACCGGACCATTGGGTACTAGCTTGGCTTGGTTGAGACCATCATTGCCCCCAAAAGGATCATTGAGATCGATGCCATTATAGGCGGGATCGCTAGGATCGCTGATGCCATTGGCATTGGCGCGGGTGGGATCGTCCAAAGTAGGGATGTCATAGATATACTGACGTCCAGAGTTAGCATCTGTCTGGATCGGCAGGGTGTCGATTTGATCTAGATTAATCGCCAACACTGCACCGGAGAGTGCATATTCGCACACCCAAGCAAAATTTTTGGAGGGGCTGCCGGCATTGGTGTGCCCGCCTTGGGCTAGGAGGAGATAATTGCTACCATTGATGACCACAAGCTCCATCCCATGGCTGGCGTGATTTTCTTCACTTCGTGGCAAACCTCTCACGATATCGACCGCGATCCAGGTGCTACCATTCCAAGTCAGTCGAGTGATAATCCCAGAGTTGGTGTCTAGGTTTTTATCCCCACTGGGCCCACCGATACGCACATCACTAGAAGAAGCATAAATGACCGGATTAGTGGCAGTGCCGGTAACGACTATGGCCGTGGCCTCACGATTATTGGTGCTACTTAGCGCCCCATCATCATTGTGGTTAGGGATATTTCTGACTAAGCCTATGGTTTCAGCTGCCAAAACCTGATAGTTATTGGCGGCATTTTTTTGGATATCTAGGGCGAAGATATTGCCGTAGCGTTCTACAACGTAGAGACGACCATCGGGACCAAACTGTAAGAAAGTAGAAGAGCCTACATTGACCTTGTTGTCCAGATTGAGGGTACTGGCATTGAAGGCAGGCGTCTGCGCCTGTGAAATAATGGGCAAAAGCAGCAGAAGGTATACAAATAGATAGGGGTTTCGTGCTTTATTACGAAAACGCATAATCGAAA
Organism: Bacteroidota bacterium; assembly: GCA_038534415.1. GTDB lineage: Bacteria > Bacteroidota > Bacteroidia > J057 > J057 > JBCAWW01. Next base: position 5,763 of record JBCAWW010000157.1, read on the forward strand.
AAGGCTTAATAGGGTAGTCGTATTTACTTCCAATAATCGTAATTTAATTTCTCCCATCCATGCCCCTTCGTTTTAATGGTCAGATCACGAGCCTGATTGGTGCTTGAATTGGCGCTTCGTTTCGACTGTCGGTATATTTTCTCCATGAATACTACTCGCCTTGTCTCGCTAGACCTCTTTAGAGGCCTGATTATGTTCTTGTTAGTGGCAGAAGGATGTCGTCTGTACGGTACATTTTCGGATTTGACAGAAGCTAGTTTTTTGCACGGCTTCGCCGAACAATTTCATCATCACCCTTGGGACGGATTGCGCTTTTGGGATCTGGTGCAGCCCTACTTTATGTTTATCGTTGGGGTAGCGATGTGGTATTCGGTGCAGAGCAGACAAAAAAAGGGACAAAGCAGGGGCAAGATTACTCGGCATATTTTACAGAGGAGTGCCATCTTATTGCTCTTTGGTATCAGCTTGCATATCGGCTATCGGCAGCAATTGACCCTCGAACTTTGGAATGTACTCTCACAACTTTCCATCACCATCCCGATCGCTTACTTCATCATGCGCCTCCCCAATCGTGTGCAAATCGCGATCTCAATCGGCTTATTGATCCTCACCGAATTCCTCTATCGCTATACCGGCATCGATGGCTACGATCAGCCCTTTGTCAAAGACCAAAACTTCGGTTCCTATGTCGACATGCTCCTGATGGGCAAGCTCAATGATGGCGGTGGTTGGGTTACTTTCAACGCTATTCCCACAGCAGCCCATACGATCTGGGGCGTTCTGGCGGGTAAGCTGCTCGCCAGCGAAACGAAACCAAACGAAAAGGTCAAATGGCTGCTCATTTTTGGAGCGATTGGTTTAGTGATCGGCTATGGTTTACACTTTACGGGTGTTACGCCCATTATCAAACGGATTTGTACCAGTGCCTTTGTATTGGTTTCGGGTGGCTGGTGCTTGCTGACCCTTGCCTTATTTTATTGGTGGGTGGATATCCGCAAGACCGGCAAATGGCCTTGGTTTTTTGCGGTGGTGGGCATGAATTCGATCTTCATCTACCTCTTCATGGAGACCGTCGGTTCGCAGTGGATGGTAGATTTTGTGGGCTATTTTACCATGGGATTGGGGAGTTTGTTGGGCTTAGCCACTTCGTGGAACGCTTTGCTCAATAGCCTATTTAGCTTGGGAATCGCTTGGGGCCTTTGCTATTGGCTGTACAAAAAACAGCTCTTTTTTAAGATTTGAGGTATGGCCGTGTTTGATAATCGTTCCGCGAAGCGGAGCAAAAACGCTTGGGCGTATGCGATACGCCCCTACATAGGGAATCTGTTGCGACTTATTGCATGGGCCGTATTTGATAAGCGTTCTGCGAAGCAGCAAAAACCCTACAAATCCTCCAATACGATCAGATTGAGTTTGAGCGCCTTGATGATGAGGCCGGCGATATTGTTGACATCGAGTCGCTTGAGGAGATTGCTGCGGTGGCCTTCGACGGTGCGCTGACTGATAAAGAGTTTTTCGGCGATTTCGGGAGTGTTATGCCCTCTTGCGATGAGGTCGAGGACTTCTGTTTCGCGTTTGGTGAGGCTGATTTTGGGGCCGATGCTCGGAACGCCCATTCGCGGATGTTTGATGTTTTGCAGCATGGCCAAACCCACCAAGTCAGAAAAATAATAGTCCTGCTTCATGACCTTTCGGATAGCCGTTTGGAGTTCGTCCCATTTGGCGGTTTTGGTGACGTAGCCATTCGCGCCCTGCTTGAGCATAAACTGAATCAAACGAGCGTCTTGGTGCATAGTGAGGATCAAAACTTTGAGTTCGGGATAGAGCGCTCTGACTCGCTCGCAAGCCTGCATCCCATCCATCTGGGGCATCTCTAAGTCCAACAAAATCACATCTGTGGGAATATCGGCCAGCATTTCTAGCAGTTCTTGTCCATTGGCGGCTTCCAGTACGACCTCCATATCGGCCTGGGTTTGCATGAGGGTGCGTAATCCCTGCCGGAAAAGGGGGTGATCATCGACGAGACCTATTTTGATGGGAGAACTCATGATGGTGCCTTTGATTGGGTTTGCCTTAGTTGGGTAAGCGGGATCTGTATCTCAAAGCGGGTGCCTTGCTCGGCGCTGATTTCCATTGTCCCAGCTAGCAGAGAAAGGCGGCTCTCGATATTTTTTAGGCCCAAGCCACTGGAGGGGGCAGAGCTAGGAGCGTGAATGCCCTTGCCATTGTCAGCAAAGCCTAAAAGCAAATGACTGGGCGTTCTGCGCAGCAGTATCTCAATGCGACTGGCCTCAGCATGTTTCAGACTATTGTTGAACAACTCCTGCACGATGCGATAAAGGTGCAAAGCGGTCTGAGGCGCGATGCTGAGGCCTTCTTCAGCCTGGAAGTGGATTTCGAGCGCGGAATTTTGACGGATGGTACCGCACAGAGCATCAATGGCCTCGACCAAGCCCAATTGGTGCAAAATCGTGGGCACCAGGTCTTGGGTGATAACGTGTAGGCTTTTGACGGTTTCGATCAAAATGTCATCGGCTTGGTTCATCAGGGAGGCGTTTTGTGGGTTTTGACTCTGAGTCTGCTGCACAAAAAGTCGCGCCGTCGCAATCATGGAACCGATGTCGTCGTGTAGATCTCGACCGATGCGTTTGCGTTCTGCTTCTTGGGCTTCGAGGGCCGCTTTGAGAAGGCCTTGTTGGTGCGCCAGTCGCTCTTCATCCATCTTCTTTTGATTGTTGAGGAGACGACGTTGGTAGAGCACCACAAAAAAGACGATGGACAAAGCAAGTCCAAACATGCCTAAGATGGCAAACACAAAGCCGGGGAGTCCTACAATTTCGCTTTGATCCATAGCCCAATCGCAAATAAAAGGTAATGGAGAATATTGAAGGAGGAGTGAAAGACCCAAACGGATTCGAGCAGACTTCCTTCTAAATAGTTGTCCAATCCGAGAATCAAAATACTACCCGCATAATACAACAATACGCTAGCGTTGATCCAAAAAGCGGGACTTTGCTCTAATGGTCCTAAGCTCATCTCACTGATCACCCGATAAAAAAAACTGATCGCAAACAGCATCAAAAAGAAACTGGAGATGAGGATCGCATAGGTATTGGGATGACTGAGAGCAGGCTGCAACCAAAGGGCATTGCAAAGCGCAAAGATCACCAAAGCCAGCCCCAAAGCATAAATCAGCCTGCTATCCCACC
>JBCAWW010000158.1:0-8966 GCA_038534415.1 Bacteroidota bacterium
CCGGTACGAAGGATTTAGAGGCAAAACTGATCGGATCTCCTTCAAAATTATTATTGCAGTAGATAAGTACCTTGGTGTTTTTATGCGGGATGATCTCTTCCAGATTTTTTTGGGTAAACTCAGTGAAAGGTAAATTTATCGCCCCTTCGATATGCTTGTTTTGATACTTTTCTCTAGATCTGGTATCTAAGATGATCGTGTTTCGTTTGCTTGACAGCAACATAAACTCGTCCAAGCTGAGCAATTTTTCCGCTCTTATGCTTTCAACTTCTTGGACTAGCTGCTTAAAATCTTCAAAGCTTACCTTGGCGACTTTGTAGCCACTCATCTGCTGGGACTGTATCGTCGTACAAAAGGCAATCAGGATGAGGACAATCAGAAATTTGTTCATGTTTAGTTTTTTAGCTTGTAGAAAAGACTAGGTGATCTCTCATGGAAATGATCGTCTGCCCTGCCTATTTCCATAAAAAGACCTTTTAGTATATCGGTACGGTTTTCGACCGAATTTGTACGATTTTTTTGGACCTTTCTCCCCCACCCCAGTCTTTAAATAAACAACATTAACGTACTAATCATGAAAACTTTATTGCGGGAGCAATTGCGTCCTGCTTTGCTCTCAGGTGAAAATTTGGTGTGGGTAGATCGTCCAGAAAATGGCGTCAAATTCAAGCCGATTGACCTCTTCCTGATTCCCTTTTCTATCGTGTGGGCCGGAGGCTTCTTTATGGCTTTTGGCGTCAATTTGATGGGAAATAGCCCCGGGAGAGCCCCTTTTCCGATTTTCTTTTTGCTGCCTTTTTTGATCATAGCTTTTTATATCACGATTGGCCGCTTCATGCATGAGTATATGATTCGCAAGCGTACCGTTTACGGTATCACAGATCGTGGTCGGATCCTGATCAAAACCGGTCTCTTCAAAAAAAGTCTTAGCAATTACGAGATCAAATATCTTCCCAGAGTAGAATTTTCTGAGAAGAAAGACCGTACTGGCTCGATTAAGTTCGGCCAAAACAACTCCAGTCCCTACAGCAGACACAACCAGTGGATCATGAGCTTCAAAGGCAAGTTTTTACAGATCCAAAATGTGAAGGAGGTCTATCAAATGATCATGAGTTATCGCTAAGTGCCCGCTGCCTGCAAAGCAATTTGTAGGCAGTTTTTGGGTCACCGCTGCGCGGAACGCTTAGCCCTGATTTTTGAATCGAGATATAGCACATAGCCCCGTAAGATTTCCGGCGATGCAAGGAAATCGAATTGCCAGTTTGTTCCTTCCTGGAGGAATAAGGTTAGCTTCAAGGCAATGCCTTGAAGTTTGAAGCAAACAGTAGTTCGAGATAAGCGTTCTGCGAAGCAGTAAAAAATCAAAGACTTCTCCGCAACCCTAATGGGTCATTCCCAACCCTCAACAGTTCAAGCCTTCAAATACTCAGCAAAGCCTGCTTCAAATTTTGTATTTTGAGAAAAGCAATGCTGTTGATGCGCCACCTACTACTCCTTTTGCTACTATGCCCAGGTCTAGTTTTGGGACAAAAGCTCGATGATGCCTTTTATCGAGCTGTAGACAGCCTTGAATATCTGGGCCAAAAAGAAGCAGCCCTTAATCTCATCAATAGCCAATCAGATAGTAGTGGGCGCTATTTATTTGCCTTAGCAGACCTCACTTTTAGAGTTGATAGCAAACGTAAGGCGGTGGGTTTATTGGACAAGCACCTTGCAAACCATCCGGCCCAAAATGATGACGAACGACTCTGGCGATTACTCGAATATCAAAGCATCCGCAAGCACAAACGGAAAGCGCCTCTACTCTTCGCACAACTCAATGCTGATTCGGCAAATACTGCCAGACGTTCTTATGCCTTAGCAGTCTACTATCAATATATCGAGCCGCAGCCCAAATCTTCAGAGCGTTATTATCTTCAAGCCATGCAATGGCTGCCCCAGGACGCTCATCCCTTACTGGCGGGCATCATCTTTCGCAATCTCGGCAATGGCGCCCAATACCGGGGCCAATACGAACAATCCCTACAATACTTCGAACAAGAGCGTCAGGCATATGCACCCTTTTTGGCAACTGATCACCAAGCCTATGGCATCTCCTACTACAATAGCGCCAACAATCACTACCATCTCGGCAACTTCAAGCTGGCCTTAGAAAACTACCTCAAAACCGAAGCCATTTGGGACAGAAATCCCGTCAATGATACTTATATGCGCTTTTTGTATGAGGCGACTGGAGATATGTACTACGAATTGGGGATAGAGGATCAAGCCCTGCGCTATTATGACAAATCGACCTTGGGAGCTCCTGTCGTCAATAATGACCAAAGTATCGCCCTTTTGGCGCAAGGGGATAGCGTTCTGCGCAGCAGTAGCCAGGCCGCCCTCCCCTACTATGAAGCAGCGCTCAACTTTCGCAAAAAAGCTTTTGGAGAATCTCACCCACTTACCGGCGCTTGCAATAACTTTTTAGCTCGCACTTATGCGCGTCGTGGCGAAAACGAACGCGCCCTCCTCGCCTTCCAACAATCCTTGCGCATCCTTTGTGATAGCAATTTGGCTTTGGATTGGCAAGCGCATCCCCAGCTAAAATCTGCCCCGGGCTATGAAAAATATGTGATCGAAGCCCTACTTGGCAAAGGAGAAGTATTGCGAGCTTTGTATCAGGCCCAGCAAGACACAAGCTATTTGCGGGCAGCTTATCAGACTTTTGCCTTAGCGGTGGACTATGTCGATGTGGTCAGGCAAACGCATTTCAATCAGGACCCGCGCTTCTTTTGGACCAAACTTGCCTATCCGATTTATGAGCATGCTATTGCTTCAGCCCTTGATTTTTATGCTCGCCTCGGCGAACGCTCCTATTACGAAGCTGCTTTTGACTATTCTGAAAAAAGTCGTGCCTACTTCCTCCAAGCCAGTGCCCAATCCGAAAAAGCTCAACAAATCAGTGGCCTCCCTCCAGCTATCCAAAAGCAAGAAAAAGCACTCATCGCCGCCCTCGAAGAATACCAAGCCAAGGTCAATCGCGAGCAACAGCGTTGCGACCAAAGTCGCCCCAAAAATCTCGCTCTCTGGCAAAAAGAGTATCTACGCCTGCAAAACGAATATCAAAACTATCTTCAAAGCATCAAGGAGGACTATCCCGCCTATTACAATTTAAAGTTTCAGGTGGCCAGTCTGCCTTTGGCCGATGTGCAGGCCAGTCTGCCAGATTCTAGTATCCTGATCGAATACTTTTGGGGAGAAGAGCAGCTTTACCTCTTCGGCATTGAAAAGGATAGCTGCTACTTTCGTATCGCCTCTGATCCCAGTCGCTTACAACAAGAAATAGCAGAATTTAAACGCTTTCTCAGCGATCATGAAGCCTATCTCAAGGAGCCGCAGCTGAGTTATGAAAATTTTGCAAAACTGGGGCCAAGCCTATGTTTCAAACTGCTAAGTAAACTCATCGGTGATGCTCCCGCCAAAGAGCTGATTATTATACCAAGCGGGCCATTGAGCGAGTTGCCATTTGAGGCATTGCTCCAACAAAAAACAGAAGCAGGAGCAGCAGTGGGCTTTCTAGATTTGCCTTATCTCTTTCTCGAATATAATATTCGCTATGCGCCTTCGGCGAGTTTGCTTTTGGGACAAAGAGAGCAGCAAGCACTTAGTGCTCAAATAAGTTGGCTGGGTTTTGCGCCTGACTATGCCAGCATGAATACAGGCTATGCTCCCCTAGCCCACAACCAAGAGGAGTTGGCAAATGGACAAAAATATTTCCAGGGCAAGTCTTACTATGCTAATCTGGCCAGTGAAAGCCATTTTTATGCCTATGCGCCCCAAGCCAAGATTTTGCATTTAGCGACTCACGCCACTGTTGATCATGAGCAACCGGCTTTGTCGCATTTTGTGCTAGCGGCAGACAGCGCGGCCGATGGGCGTTTGCACACTTATGAGCTTTATGGGTTACGGCTCTCCGCCGAACTAGCAATTTTGTCTGCTTGTAATACCGCTAGTGGCGCTTATATCGCTGGGGAAGGCTTGATGAGTTTGGGGCGTGCCTTTCAATATGCAGGTTGTCCCTCTTTGCTGACCAGTCTTTGGACAGTAGATGATCGTTCTACGGCAGAATTGATGAGCTATTTTTATCAACATTTACAAGCAGGCGAATCTCGCGCTGAGGCGATGCGTTCAGCAAGGCTGGACTACCTCCAAAATGCTGATCCAACGAGTACGCATCCATTTTTTTGGGCGGGCTTTGTTTTGATTGGGGAAGGCGATGAGCTGACAAAATCTTCTTCGCTAGCCCTTGGGTGGTGGATAGGGGGGATTTTTCTACTATTGTTGGGCATAGCTTGGTGGCTTTTGGCAAAAAAATATGCTGGACTTGTAACCTCCTCTTGAAAAAGAGGATCATATCAAACAAATACGCATTAATACTAAAGATTATGTTTGATCTCGGACCTGGACTTTTTCTTTCGATTTTATCCGTCGTGGTGGGCGGAACGCTTTTGTTCTTTTTGCGAGCGCGCCACCTCGAACGCATGGCGATGATTCATGAGGGTATCCCCTTGCATGATCCGGAGCGTAAGCGTTCAAACCGTTTTTTGTCTATCAAGATCGGCCTCTTTATGTGCGGCATTGGTTTTGGTTTGTTCCTCGGCTTTGTGTGTGAGCATGTCTTACATTTTGGTGGTTTTGAGCTTTATCCGGCGCTGATGTTTTTGTGCGGTGGTGCGGGCTTAGTGATGGCTTATTTCTTTGAAATCCGTCAAGAAGAAAGCATGCCTCAATCCAATATTCACACGGTGGTTGAGCACGAAAAAGAATTGTTTTAAGCGTGGATCAAAGCCAATTGGAACGAGTTTTAGCCGGAGATGTCCAAGCCTTTCGATACTTTGTCGAAACCTATCAGGACATGGCTTATACGATCGCATTGCGGATCGTAAAGGCTCCTCCATTGGCTGAAGAAGTTACGCAGGACGCTTTTTTAAAAGCCTTTAAAAACCTCAAAAAGTACCGCCGGGAAGCGAAATTTTCTTCCTGGCTGTACCGCATCGTATACTACGAGGCCCTAAAAACCCTCAAACGACAGCCCAAGCAGCAATATATCGAACACACTGATCCGCTCAATGAGATCCGACTGAGCGTTCTCAACGAGGGGCTTAAACAACTTGCCCTAGCCGAACGGCAAAGCCTCATCCAACAAGTCCTAGATCAACTCAAACCCAAAGAAGCCTTGGTGCTGCAACTTTTTTATCTCAACGAATGCTCCTTGCAAGAGATGAAAGAGCAAACAGGCATCAGTCTCAGCAATCTCAAGGTATTGCTACACCGAGGCCGACAAAATTTTTATCAGTGTTTAGCAGGCATGGGCCTCCCCAATCCGATACTCGAATGAAAGCATCTTCTCCCGAACATAAAGACCCCCAATTGACAGAAATCCTGCAAGCCACTGCTCCCAGCAAAGCGCCTGCAGGCTTGGCAGATAAGTTGATGTTGTCCGTAGAAGCTGTAGCTCTCAGACGCAAGCGGGTACGCAAAAACCTGCGCCTAGCGATGACAGGCCTAGGAAGTACTTTGGGTTTGATGATAGCTTGGCTGGTTGGCGGCAAGGCTTGGGTCAGTGAGTTGGTACAGCAAAATACCGTCGCTTTTGCCGAGGCAAATAGCCTGATCATGCTCGCAATCACTATTTTGGGGATGGTCGCCCTTTTTATTGAGCTAGAATTTGCCTTTAAATACTGGGGACAATTACGAAAGTTGAAGCTAAAGGCTTAGAGTCCTTTTAAGATTTCTTTCGCCTCCGCCGAACGATACCTTCGCAGCTGCTGCAGATAATAGCGGGCTTCTTCTTTTTGGTCGAGCTGTAAGTAGGCTAGGGCCAAATACCAGGTAGCGGGTTGTTGATAATCTGTAGTCAGGGCTGCTATATTTTTCAAGAGATCGACTGCCCTTTGTGCCTTGGGCGGATCTTGACTCAGCAAACTCACCCCCCAATAAAAGTCTCTTAGGTAAGTCGGTATCCCCGTCGTGCTGGTAATGGAGCCGAAGCGTTCCGCGGCCAGCGGAAAATCCCCTGCCTCATAAGCCTTACGGCCCTGCTCCCAGATACTACTCACGCCCGGACTAGAACGAATATTGACAGGCGCTCGATAGGGTTCAAAGTATTGTGCAAAATACTGTGGTGCTGGCAGTGGGCGATTGAAATACCAAATTCCCGCCAAGGCAATCACGAGCACCGAAGCCGCCGCCACCCAATAGAGCCGAAAAGAACGCACTTTGGCGGGCTGCACCTCATCCAACTCGGCCTCCAAAGCCCCTAATTGCTCACGCAGTTTCAATTGCCCAAAGAGCTGGCTGGCTTGAACAGCACGACGCATTTCGGCTAAGGACTCTCGTAGCTCGGCTGAGTCAGCCAAGGCAGCTTCAAAAGCGGCTTTTTCGCTGCTATCCATCTCCTCTTGTAGATAACGGATGATATTTTCGTTTGCTTCAGCCATATCAATAAGCGTCTTTGCTGCTGCCAATTTCTTGCAACCAAGCAAATTGACTACCCTTTTCTTTGATCATTTTTCGCAGTCTTTCCAGACAACGATATTTTTTGTTACGAGCGATTTGGGCGCTTGCGTATCCCATTCTCGCCGCAAGTTCATCCATCGTATCTTCCCAGTATATCGACCGATTGAGGACTTCACTACATTGCTCGCCCAAAGCCGCAAATAGCGCCTGAATCTGCCGGGCTTGCTCTTTGGCCAACAAATGCGGCAAAGGACCGGGCTGCACTTCCTCACTTAGCTGAGATTGGAGGATACGTTCCGCGACAGCGGAACGCTTCAATCGATTGAGCCATAAAAAACGCCCTACACTCAACAGATAATTACCCAACTTACTTTCGCCACGAAATTTGCCTGCCCTGATATTTTCAAACACCGCGATAACCGCCTCCTGAAACAAATCCTTAGCCTCTTCAGGCTTTGCGCCCTGCTTTTGCAAATAAGCCAAACAACGCTCCCGTTCCTGTCGATAAAGCGCTTTTAGGGCACTTTCTGATTCTTGGGCGCCTGCTTGGATTCCCTGCAATATTTGGAGGTCCGAGAGCTGTTCCATTAGTAGGTAAATCTAATTGAGCACAATGTAACCGCTTAGACCGAAAAAGACTAAGCAGAATCTGCAGGCTTTTGTATTGAGATATTCGATATTTATAAATCACAATATATACGTTAGCCTCTTCATCTTTCGTTACCCAATTAACACCACACTCTTTCGCGCCTATTTTTCACCACTGATAAACCGTGAAAGTTATGAAAACCTATCATTCGATTTCTTTTGGCCGTAAGGCTGCTTTGTTCGCTATTTGTTTTGTGCTGGGGGCTTTTAGCCTCATGGCTCAAATGCCCGAATCTGGCGCTTATTATCTGATCTATGCCAAGCATAGCAACAAGGTTCTCGATGTACGCGGCGGCACAGAAATGCAAGGCGATGGAGTAGCAGTCCAACAATGGGAAGTCAACCAACAAGAAAACCAACAGTTTCGCTTTGAACCTGCTGGTAATGGCTATTATCGCATTATTGCTCGCCATAGCGGTAAAGGCTTAGACGTTACCGGAGGCACCTGTGCCAAAGGCAATGGCACCGCCATCCAACAATGGACCAACGGCAATCACTCCAACCAACTGTTCAAGCTAGTCGATCAAGGCAATGGTTACTATATGATAGTCGCCAAACACAGTGGCAAAGCCCTCGATGTCTACGGAGCCGAAGGCGATAATGGGACGAGAGTAGTACAGTATGAAGCGCGCGGTAGCGAAAATCAGCTATTTCGCTTTGTTCCCGCTGGGGAAGAAATTCCTGCTGGTGTTGAGTATTAATTTTCGATAGCCACACAAAAATAAGCCGTCACTCCGGAATGCGACCTTAAGGAGCATATCCGGAGTTTTTTTGCTGCGATACTCAAGAAAAAGAATTTAACCTACTGATGCAGATTAGGTTGAAAGTAAACCTCCCAACTGATGTGAGCTCTGCCAGCAGCAGCCTCATAATCAGAGGCCAAATCAAAATCGCCTCGGTGTATGCTCTCATAGATCGAGGCGATCACCTCTCCCATAAATGGTCCCAGCTCATCCCTACGGTCTTTTTTATAGTCTTCGACGCTCATTGCCTCATAGTAGAGGTTGGTATCAAATGCGTGGTTGAGGTAGTCACAAAGCTCGTATTGCGAGATGGCTTCTCCGGCAAGCGTATAGGTTTGGCCATTGTGCTTGTCTTCGAGCAGCATGCGAGAATAGGCGTAGGCGAGTTCGTCCCTTGTGGTATAAGCCGCTTTGCCTTCCCCTGCCGAGTTGACGATTTTACCTAGTTCTTTATAGGTTTCGATATACTCTAGGTCGGGCTCGATATAAAGACCATTGCGGCCAATTGCATAATCAAGGCCCGATTCACGCACATCCTCTTCCGTTTGACGATTGCTCTCAACGATCGCTCCAAAATTGCCGGAGATACTGGTATAAACGACTTTTTTGACGCCATTTTCTTTCGCCGCTTCGATGATATTGCGGTGCATTTGGATACGATCCAAGGGATTGCCGTTGGCAGACACGATCAGTACAGCATCCACTCCAACAAGGGCTGCGACAAAGCTATCCTTGTCATTATAGTCGCCTTGGCGAACGCTTACCTCAAGGTCTTCGGCCTTTTCTGGGGTACGGGCAATCGCAATGATGTCTTCGGCAGGCAGTTCCTTTTTTAGCGCCCTGACGATGGCACTTCCTAATTGACCGCTAGCGGCTGTTACAGCAATTTTCATGATTTCGTGTTAGTGAAGAGGGGCAAAAAAAGGATAGCAATGATTTGATTTTGGCGTAAATATATCAATTTTTTCGAGCCGCTCAGCGACTTATCAAAGCTTTCGGTAGTAGCTCCCAAAATTAAGTAGAGAGTACGAAGTAGGCAGCATTATGCAGGTGGGTTGCTGATATTCGGCCATT
>JBCAWW010000159.1:0-8960 GCA_038534415.1 Bacteroidota bacterium
CATCACCTATACAGGCGTTACGCCATTCAATACTGTTGTAGATGTAGGTGATATGCCAGAACCCAGCTTTGAATGGCGTAACGCCTGTATAGGTGATGATACTCAATTTATTGATCAAACTGACTCCTTGCAGGGCGTTCCGAGAGACCGTTTCTTGAGCTTCGAATGGGCGTTCGGCGATGGAGCCGTAAGCAGCAACAGCATCCAATACAATCCCAAGCATACCTATGGTCAAGTAAATTGTTGCTATCCGGCAAAACTTAAAATCACGACTACTTTAGGTTGCGCGGACTCGGCCGAAAGCGATGTGTATATCTTACCCGTTGTGGACTCCTATCCCTATGAGCTTGATTTTGAGACCAATGACGGTAACTGGGTCGCGGAAGGCAATCCTCAGACACTCTGGTCTTGGGTAGAATTGCAAGGGAGCGCATTGCCCGGTAATAGTCGAGGTTGGCAGACTGCATCCGATCCGGTCTATCCGGCAGATGCAGAGGCTTATCTCAATTCGGCTTGCTTTGATTTGAATTCGTTAAAACGCCCTGCTCTCGCCATGGAAATTTGGTCTGATGCAGAAAGCGCAGATGGCACAGTTCTACAAGTTTTATATAGCGATCAGGACTCTTCTGATTGGTTTGTTTTGGGAGATATTGACAATCAGGGTTTGGCAAGTGGATTGAATTGGTATAATTCAGCGGCCATTTTTTCTCGCCCTGGTGGTCAGGAAGGAGGATTGGGATGGACTGAGAGTGATGCTGATTTCCAACTAGCTCGACACAAGCTTGACGCACTCCAGGACTCAGGAAAAGTTCGTTTTAGGCTCGCTTTTGCCTCTGATAACCGCACACCAGAAAACACTTTTTTGGACGGTTTTGCCTTGGATAGTGTATGGATAGGCGAACGCGACCGCACCCTTAGTATCGAAGCATTTTCTTCTGATCTAAGTCAAAGTCAGGATTCTCTACGTCAGTGGCAAACTTTAAATCAAGAAGATGCCATTGTGATCCGATATCCATCAAGTGGGCCATTTTTTGACGACAATCCTGCCCCTCCAAGAGCAAGGAGTTTGTATTATGGTATTTCCGTCCCGGAACAATTAGTCATGGATGGCAATGCTTATAATGATTCGCTGGCGAATTTTTCTCAGCAACTGATCAGCTTACGCTCATTGGTGGCTGCAAGTTTTGAGATTTCTATTGATACCAACCAATCCGATGCTCCCATTCGCTTAAAAGCCTTACAAAATTTTGGCCCAGAGCAAGAGCTTATCGTCTCTATTTTGGTAGTGGAGCAGGAACCAAAACAGTCGCTAATCGTGCGCAAAATGCTGCCTAATCCTGCGGGAATTAGCTTTGAAGGATGGGCTGTAAATCAAGAAGAAAGTTTTGCCGTCAGTTGGCAAAGCGATGATGTTCCGCAACCAGAGATCGTGGATGATTATGACTCTCTCTCAGTGGTTGTAATGATTCAGGACCAAAGTAGCAAGGAGGTATTGCAAAGCGCAATTTCCCCGATTTGGAGTGGATTACTCAATCCGGCACTCGTACAACGTAAAAGAGGAGCTCTTAGCTCCAATCCAGGAGTCAGAGTCTACCCCAATCCAAGTACAGGCGTATTTACGCTGCAATTTGGCGTTCCCGATCCAGGGCAAAAAAGCATAAAGGTATGGGATATGCAGGGTCGCACCGTGTATCAAGAAAATATTTGGGGAGAAATCACAGAGTGGAAACTAAATCTGAGTGGCTTAGCCGCAGGGGTTTACCAGCTGTCAGTCCAAACAGGAAATGGAGAATTGATGATGCAGGAAAGATTGATCAAATCGCAGTCAAACTAAGCGCCTAAATTAGGATCAATGCGCTTACCAAGTTTGTAGATAAAGTGGTCGCGTTTTTCTTCGACCTTGACTACGTCCATGATCTTGTGGATGAGGTTGATCCCTAGACCACCTTTGATACGATCCTTCACGATATCGTGTAGCTGTTTGGGCTCGTAGGTATCAATGGGAAATGCCTTACCGGTGTCTTTTATTTCAGTGTAAAGAGTGCCCTCGTCTCGATAGATGGCTACTTCGATGGTCGAATAATTATCACACTGATGCTGATGGATCATACAATTGGCGCAGGCCTCATCGACTGCCAGTACGATCTGATTGGAAATAGGGCCTCCGACTTGCAGATCTTGCAAGCGCGAGCGCACAAACTCCCTGATTATGGCTAGGTTGCCTTTATTACATCTTACCCTAAGATACGCTTTCATTGCTTTGAAAATAGGTTCCTACGGTAGCGTCGTTTTCAAGTATGGTCAGTAGCTGATTGAGCCCGAGAAGTTCAAAAACTTCCATGACCCCCTCATTGGGACCGGAAATAATCAGTTTGCCTTGCTTTTCGTTGAGCAGATCTAACTGTGAGATTATGACCCCCAATCCTGCACTAGAGATATAGGTAAGCTCAGAGACATCTAAATGAAAAAATTTATGTCCCTCACCAATCAACTCTTGGAGCTTTTCATCGACTTCAATAGAAGAGTGAGCATCTATCTCGCCAATGGGCTTTACGGTGATATAGGATTGTTGATCTGTAATACTTATTTCCATCCTCTAAAACTTACGGTAAAAATTGCGCAAAGGTTATTATCTAAACCTGATAATCAGGACAGTATAGTCATCCTGCAGGTCTGTATGGGTAAAATCTCTGACTGACTCGACAATTTTGTCTGCAAAGTCTTGGGCCGGCAAAGTAGCGTATTGAGCGATGATTTGTTCAAATCGTTCGTAGCCAAACTCTTCCTTTTGCTCATTACGAGCTTCCAAAATGCCGTCAGTATATAAAATCAAAACATCGCCTGACTCATAGACAAGTTTCTCAGTATCCTTGATATAATTGCCAAAAGAGGCATTACGGACTATCCCCAAGCCAAGGGTCCCTTCACGTAGCATCTTGATTTCTCCGCTACTCCCTTTGTAAAAGAAGGCAGGACAATGCCCTGCTCTGACCATTTCTAACATCTGCTTTTCTAGATCGATTTCCAGATAGGTCATCGTCATAAAAAAGCCCTTTTGCATACACTGTGATAGGGCAAGATTTGCGGTACTTAAAAATGACTTTACATCGAGATCTAATTGCGTCAAAGCATGAAAGATGCCTTTGATCTCTGCCATATAAAAGGCCGCCGTCGTACCCTTGCCGGAAACATCTCCGATGGCTATGCGATAGAGGTTGGGCTTAGGCTGGACGATATCAAAATAATCTCCTCCCACCTCAAAAGCGGTTTCGCTTTTGGCACCAAACTCCAGTTGATCGGCATAGGGGAGCGTTTGCGGCAGCAATTGGGTTTGTACTTCCTGAGCAATCTTAAGCTGCTCTTGATAACGCTCCATCTCGATAGAGTTTTTCATCAAGCGTGCGTTTTCAAGGGCGATTCCGGCCTGCTCTGCATAAGTGGTGATAGACTGGATCGCGACATCCTCAAATGAATCGGCAAGCTCGTTCGCAACAAAAATTGCCCCATAGGTCTGGCTAGACGACATAATAGGGATGGCCAAAAGACAACGATATTTGCTGTCATTGTTGGGAAAAGCTTTGTGCCGCTGTGTGTTGCGTACCAGGTAGGGTTGCTGGTCTTTGAGCACCTTATCGGTTAGCGTATGATTGGGGTTGATCCCTTTGATCTCGGTTGGTTGAATACGCTTGTGGACCTGCAACTCCGCCAAACCGCTTTCTTCATTGATCATCTCCACCCAGCCTGCTTTGGCATTGGCAGACATCATGCTGACGTCCAAAAGCGTATTGGTAATCTCTGTAAAATCAAGATTGGATTGTATCGCCTGATTGATCTTATCAAAATTGACAATCTCCGAGCTCTCACGCTCAAATACAGAGGTCGTAGGCAGATTAAAAAACAAGCCTAGGAGCGAGAATAGACAGTAACAAAGCGTAAAGACGATAATGTGCAGCAAAAATTCATCTTGCAAGGAAGCGATATTACTCAGGCCTAATTGCACCGGCAGCCTTGCCAACGCAATGATATAAGTGATCGAAACAATCGTAATCAAGACGAAGAGTCCGAGGGCTCTCAGCTTTTGGTTGAAGTTGAGATAAGATATCCACTTTACATTGATCGAGAGTACAATTGCCAGCAAGGCATACGGCACAAAGATCAACAGTCGTAGCGGCCCCCCAATAAAGGTGTTCCCGTCAAGGGTAATCAAAAGAGCCGCAATCAAAAAACCAATGAAAACGCGCCAAAGCGTGATCTTCCGTTTCGTCCGCGGATAAAGGATAAAACGCCTAAAAATGAACATCGCTGATAGGAAAAACACCAACATCACGTCCATCCCAAATCGCAGCAGCACAGGTGCTACGTATTTGTAGGTGAGCATATCTTGCAGATAACGATTGGCAAAAGTGATCAACATGATCAAGGTAATCCCGATCATCCCGATCAGGAATATTCGCCAGAGCATCGTGCTGACATGCAGCCGCTCGATCTGCGCATACAGCCTACTAAAAAACAGCAGATTGACGCCAAGAAAGGCCGTTAGCACCAATCGATACCAAAAGCCGCCGACTAAATCTGAGTTAAAATTGGGAAATAGATTCACCATCAGCTGCATCTCCTGAAAGGAAAGCAGCAATAGCCATAACAATAAGGCTATTGTAATCAGGATACCGTTGGTGCCTCTTTGACTCAAAAATTTTCCTTTAGCGACTCAATTTAGGAAAATATAGGACAAAAGGCCCTCTGAGGCTTAGCAAGCAAAAGTAAAAACCGCAATGCATCGAAACACATTGCGGCCAAATGGAAAACTGAAATAGACGCTTAATGGATAATTTGGAGTTTTTCTCTTTGCTCAGAGCCTTCTATCTCAATGATATAGACCCCGTTTGGCAGCTCAGCAAGATCGATTTTGGCACTGCTGCCTTGTGGCAAGAGCTCTTGCTTTACGACTCGGCCCGAGACGTCCATGATTTTGATTTTTTGCGGCTCCGCCGAACGCTCAGCCCATTGGATTTGAACTTTGTCAGCAGCAGGATTGGGATAAAGGGTCCAAGTCCTTCCTTCTTCCCCTATACGAGTACGGTCGCCTCGCTCACGGACGTAGATCTTTTCACAATAACTGTCATAGCAATCCCCTCTACTATCAATGGCTGTCAGACAAACCGTATAAACACCAGGACCGCTATAGGTGTGATTAAGACTAGTCTGAGGTGCAGCATAAACGCCTGATGAATTATCACCAAAATCCCACTCATACAGGCTAGCATTGCCAGTGGAGAGATTGTTGAAGCTTACCACCGAGCCACTAGCACTCCAAGTGAAATAAGCACTGATATCGCAGCAAGAAGAGGGCCCACCCCCCAATCCATAGAGCGTCAATACATCCGCATTGCTAAGTGCGCCATTAAAAAAGCGTACTTCATCAATCCGACCGTTAAAAAATTCTTCTCCGCCATTGCCTGCAGTCGGATCAGAAACGCCGATGCCGCCAGTAGCATTTGAGATATAGCTCAATGGCCCTCCAGTTCCGCTGTAGGTACCGCAATCATTTTGCCCATTGATATAGATGTCCATATCGGTGGCACTGCGGATAACTACCGCTACATGATACCAAGTGTTGAGCGCCAAGGAGGTAGTACCGACCTTAGAACGTCTGCTGCTAGGCCCGGCAAAGCCTCCATCACCGTAGCCAGCAGCCACTTTACGGCTAGTGTTAATATTGAGCCAGACGCCTGAGTAACGATTTGATACATACTCGTTTTTGAAGACCATATTGAAGTCAGAGTCCTCAATATTGACCCAAGCCACAATACTCAGCGGCAATGACTCCTGAAACTGGTTATTTGGGTTGAGCGTGATATAATCATCAATCCCGTCAAAGTTGTAGGCCTGCGGATAGATATTATTGTGGTCTGCGGCCTGACTTGGGCCGATGACAGTTCCATGGTTCTGATTAGTTGTCTGATCGATACCAGAGCCATTGAGTTTGTAATGAGCCGCATAGGGCGGAAGTTGGCCAAAGGCCATAGAGGTCCATACTGCCAGTAGCAGTGTCAAAAATTGTACTTTCATGATTGAATAAATTTAGATTATTGTGCTTATGAATTAGTGGATTACATGCAGTTTTTCTCTTTGATCGGAGCCGTCAAATTGTAAAATGTAAACACCACTCGGCAAGCTGGAGACATCAACCTTAGCGCTATTGCCTTGTGGGAGCAGCTGCCGCTGAACGATACGTCCTGACATATCCAAGATTTGTAGGGTTTTCGCCTCCGCCGAACGCTCAGTCCATTGGATTTGAACTTTGTCAGCAGTAGGGTTGGGAAAGAGTGACCAAGTGGGAGTTGAGCGTTCCGCGAAGCGGCCCTTAGCTCCAATCGCTACCGTTTCGCAATAGGTTTCGATACAGTCTTTATCCTCCTTTTGGACCGTCAAACAGACATCGTAAGTCCCAGGACCAGCATAAGTATGATTTACATTAGTAGGCGTACCAAATGTGTTGAGGTTAGTACCATCGCCAAAATCCCAAGAAAACATCCAAGGATTGGTACCAGTAGAGGTGTTTTGGAAAGTGAAATTTAGGTTTCCATTGTAGACAGGGGTAAAGTCCGGGACGAGATCACAACAGGCGCTATTCAACGGCCCCGTAACTCCTGCTAACCATTGCACTTGAGGCTCAGAGAGAGCATTTGGATATACTCTAACCTCAGCTATCCGACCATGGAAGTAGGTTAGTACTGGTCCACTGGGTGCCCAATAGCTTGATTCACCTATAGTGCCTCCGACTGTGTCAATTGCCAACATAGTCCCCCCCGATCCAGAATAGGTACCGCAATCATTCACTCCATTGATATAAATATCCATATCGTCGATCCCTTGAGGGTCCGGCTTCCTAATCACTACTGCCAAATGATACCAAGTCCCAATTTGCAAAGAAGTAATTCCAGTTTTACTTCGACGGTGGCCGCTCACAGCAGCCCCACTATCGCCATAGCCTGCCACTACTTGTTGATTAGCATTTATATTCATCCAAAAGCCTGAATATCTACCTGGATCATGATTACTGCGGAATACGCAGTTTAGTCCTCCCCCGTCTAGCCTAACCCAGGCAACAATGGTTACCGGTAAAGGAACATTGAATTCATTGGTTGGAATAATCTCGATAAAATCATCCATCCCGTCAAAACCATAGGCTTGGGGAAAGATATTGTTGTGATCACTAGTCTGATAAGGCCCTAAAAGCGTACCATGATTTTGATTCCCTGAGTAATCGAGTGCATTTCCATTTAGTTTGTAGAGCACCAACTCTGGCGGAAATTGCCCAAAGGCCATAGAGGTCCATGCTGCCAGTAGCAGCGTACATAAAAGTGTTTTCATACGTCAAAAAAAATTTTAAATAATTGTGCTAAAAAAAGACTGTACAGTCGTGTTGATAAATAAAAAATTGTTGTGCTAAAATAATTTGGGTTGTTGTGCTGAATAAGTGCTGTGAACTCAATATAGTTTTCTCTCCCGAAATATTATCATAAAATCTGCTCAATTGAGTAAGCGGTAGCTTCCCTTTGGTAAACGGTATTTGCTTATCCCCGCTTCCTTCCCCAAATTGGCATATGCGCCAAATCCTGCATAACTATAAGCTCCGACTCACTAATCTCAGTCAAGGCAATCGCTCCCTCAAATTGTCTCGTCTCAGCAAACGCAGAGACATTGATCTGCGAGATTTGGGCTTTCTCGAAAAGGATTCACCCGAAGCTCTGCTCGAAAAAATCATCGCTGGCAAGGATTTACGCCTCATCAATCGACTCGACCCGCGCTTCGAGCCAACCAACTTAGCCGACCGTCGCCTCAACAAAATGTATCGAGAAGTCAGTCGCATCTTTGAAGAAACCGGCACCTATGACCTCTATTTGGGCTATCCATTTGTCGAAGGTAAGTTTCTGGATGGTACCGACGCCCGCTGTCCCCTTTTGCTATTTCCCGTTCGCTTAGAACGCGATCTGCAAGCCCAACCCCGCTGGCAACTCAAAGTTATCAAGGAGGAGCCCGTTCGCTTCAACAAAACCTTTTTTCTTGCTTTTGAGCAGTTTCAAGAGACGCGACTCAAACCAGAGTTTTGGGAGGAAGAGATCGATCTTAGCAATAATTGGGGCGAATGGCTGCAAGGACTTTATGAAAAGATCAAGGCTTACCAACTAGATATCAACTTCAACTCGCGCCTCTTCGAAAAATCCTTGGATAGCTTCAAAGATATGCGCGCAGAGGATTTTAACCGTTGGGGTACCGGTAAATTGATTTTCCAACCGCAGGCCGTATTGGGGATTTTTCCACAAAGTGATTCGGCCCTACTGGGAGACTATGAAAGCCTAGAGCAAAATAGCCAGCAATTCCCCATTGAGGAGTTATTTAAGGATGAAAGCGTTCTGCCGCAGGAGCAAAAAGCCCCCTACATCAAAGAAGAGCAACGTTTTTTCGTAACCCCAGTCGATCAATCGCAAGAAGAAGCCCTGCTACAAATCAAAAATGGCCGCTCGGTGGTCATTCATGGGCCTCCGGGCACGGGCAAGTCTCAGGTGATCGTCAATATCATCGCCGATGCGATGGCTCATGGGCAAAAAGTATTGGTGGTATCGCAAAAGCGGGCTGCTTTAGATGTGGTTTATCATCGATTGAGTGCCTTGGGACTCCACCGCTTTGCCATGTTGGTACATGATTATCGCCATGATCGCAACCAGATATATCAGCGGTTGAAGTCCTTAATCGAAGATGCCGAGCAGTTCAAACGTGAAGTCAACAATCTCAATCTGACCCAATGGGAGCATCAGTATCGTTTATTATCCCGGCAAACCGATCAATACAATCGTGAGTTTGAAGCACTTTTTCAAGCCCTTACAAAGCGGCAGGAATGGGGCATCAGCTTGCATGATTTATACCTCAATAGTGATGCGCAACAGGCCCTGATCCCC
>JBCAWW010000160.1:0-8957 GCA_038534415.1 Bacteroidota bacterium
CGTTAGTTTTTTTCGAAATAATATTGCAGTTTGCAATACCTTTTCGGGCATTATTAAGATTTTAATCACGCTTTGGCGTAACTTTCAGAGGGGTATATCATTGTACTTATTGAATCTCCTTATTAGTGCGACGCTACGAAAACTCATTTGGCAAAATGAAACGAACGCTTGCTCATTCATTGCTAGCGCTGGTGGTTATGGCACTGGGCTATACTGAAAGCCGGGCTCAAGACCCGCAGTATTCTCAGTTTTTCTCCAACCAGCTGATGCTAAACCCTGCTTTTGCTGGCTCCGGTACGGGCCCGCGTGTAGCCATGAACTACCGCGCCCAGTGGGTCAAAATCCCTGGTTATTACAAACAGTTTGCCTTCTCTTACGATCAACCGGTGTATTTCCTCGGTACTCGTCAGGGATTAGGGATCAACTTTAACTCCGATGTTGCGGGTGAAGGTGATCTTACCAAACTGAATGCAACAATCAACTACGCCTACCAAGTAGAGATCGTCAAGGACAACTTTCTGCGCTTCGGCCTTTCTGGCGGAATCCAGCAAGCCAGTCTTGATTTCTACAAGCTGCGTTTTCCGGATCAAATTGATCCGCGTGATGGATTCGTCCGTCCGACGCAGGAACCTGTTCCCTCTCAGTCTGTGATTCGTCCAGATGTGAGTGCCGGGATCGCTTACTTCAACGAATACGCATTCGTTGCCGCCGCTGTCAATCACATCACCGAACCTTTAGAGACTTTTACAGACTTCGCGGGTTCTGATGCTAAATTGCCACGGAAATACACTGTTACGGGTGGGATTAAAATCCCATTGAACAATACGCGCAATCGCAATGAAATTTCGATTACGCCAGTGTTCCTCTACAAAATGCAGGGCAATTTCTACCAAATTGATGGTGGTCTTTACCTCAACGTAGAGCCTATGGTATTTGGATTCTGGTATCGCCACCGTGATGCAGTCATTGCATTGATTGGTGTCCGTCAAGGTCCATTTAGCTTCGGTTACTCTTATGATTATACGATTTCTTCGCTCACCCAGGGTATCTCTGGTGGATCACACGAAATCTCGGTTGTACTCGAGTTTGAGTCCTACCCACCTAATCGTAAGCTTAAGCACAGAGCACTACCATGTCCACGTTTCTAAGCATGTTTAGCTTGATACAAAATTTGATATAATTTTCTACTTGTAATATTCTACCTTCATTTCACATTTTTCAGGGCAATAAATTAAACGCTCGCATCGTAATACTGATGTTAATCTCCACAGGTATGAAAAAGAGAAGTTTTTCCTACGTCTTTGCGACAGTAATAGCTTGCGGGCTCATGATGGTCGGCTGTAATCATAAAGCCAAGATCAATAGAGTGGGCAAAAGCAGCGGCAAAACCGGCATTAAGTACTCAGAAGAAACGTACCAGCCGCCCAAGTTCAACGAACAAGATCCTGCTCCAGGGCTAGTTTTGATCCCCGGTGGTACCTTCATGATGGGTGGAGGCGAAAAAGACATTGAGTTCTCAATGGACAATCGCCAACGCCAAGTTACCGTTCAGAGCTTCTACTTAGATGAAGTTGAAGTTGCTAACGTTGACTGGAAAGAATTTTTGGCTGCAATCCAGCAGACAGAAGGTGATCACAAATTTGAAGCGCTTTATCCTGACACCAACGTATGGCGTCGCGACCTCGCTTTCAATGATCCCTATGCCGAAACTTACTACAATCACCCTGCATTCAATATGTATCCGGTGGTAGGAGTCAATTGGCACCAAGCAAATGAGTACTGTAAATGGCGTACAGAAGCCGTTAATGGTATCCTAGAAGAAGATGACGAGGAAGCAATCCTCTATCCTTCTTACCGCCTCCCAACTGAAGCTGAGTGGGAATACGCCGCTCGTGGTCTTCAGGAAAGCGAAATCTACGCTTGGGAAGGTAAGTCTCTTCGCAACCGCAAAGGTCAGTTCCGTGCTAACTTCAAGCGTGGACGTGGTGATTACGCAGGTTGGAGAGGTGGCGATGGCAAACACATGACTGACGGTTATATGATCACCGCTCCAGTTTATGAGTTCTGGCCAAACGACTTCGGTCTCTACAATATGTCTGGCAACGTTTCAGAGTGGACACAAGACAACTATCGTGTACTCGCTTTTGAAGATGTTGAAGACTTCAACCCTTACCGTCGCAAAGGTAAAACTGAAATCCGCCCTGATGATTGGTTGGATGACGTTTCCTACAAGCCAAAAGAGTCTCTACTCTTTAACCCAGATCCAAACGCCCCAGTTGGCAACGACGGATTTGACAACGTAAAAGTTTATCGCGGTGGTTCTTGGGCTGATGTAGCTTACTACCTATCTCCAGGTTCTCGTCGTTACTTCAACGCTGACTCTTCTAGCGCTACTATCGGATTCCGTTGTGCGATGATTCGCGTCGGTAGCCCTGACTAATCAAAATATTACAGTAGAAAATATCACAGCTTCGTCCTTTGGGCGGAGCTGTTTTTTTTATGCCGCTGCGCGGAACGCTTCTCTATTTGTTGAGTGCTTGGAGATTTTCTACTTCTGCTGCGCAGAACGCTTATTCAGGGCGGCAACATGCCTGCGCGATCCTATAATGCTGACACTTTAGCTCCCCTTGTCGGTGAGTCAGAAAATTGGGCTCCTGATTGTTCAAATTATCCTTCTGTTTTGCAGTCTTGGGAGATTTCTCCTCGCTGCGCTCGTTCGAAATAAGCGTTCCGCGAAGCGGTAAGCAATAAATCGCCCCTTAGCACTAACACAAATGCGCCAAAGAGGAGAAGCGGTCGATTCAAGCATTCTACAATTCTGGATATTCTTTCTATCTTCCTTCATGTATCCTAGATTCAATCCTGAGCTTCCTTTTGTCAAAGCAGACTATGATGGCGTACCGCTCAAAGACGGCCGCTATACCAACGAGCATCCTCATCCATTTCCTGCCTTTGGCGACATACTACGCTGGCAATTGAGCAGCAACCCCCAAAAACAAGAAAAAAAACAGGACGATTTTAGCGTTCCGACGCAGTCTGACCATAGCTTTTTCGATGCGCAAGAAGATACTGTCGTTTGGCTAGGGCATGCAAGCTTCTTCATTCGTTTTCAGGGGGTCAATTTTATCACCGATCCTTGCCTGCGTGATTTGCCGATGATTACTCGCTTAGCCAAACTACCCTTTGGTATCGAGCAAATCCGTAATATCGATTATATCCTCATGTCGCATGGCCATCGAGATCATTTTGATGTGGCCTCGCTCAAGATCATCCTCAAACACAATCCAAAGGCGGAGTTTTTGGCTCCCTTACGATTGGGCAAATTGATCGAAGGTCTAGGACATCAGAGCTATCAAGAAGCAGGCTGGTACCAATCCTTTCAGGGAACGCACGCGCTAGATATACACTTTCTCCCTGCCAAACATTGGAATCGTCGCTATCTCACCGATACCAATACCATGCTATGGGGGAGTTTTTACCTCAGCAATGGTCGCAAAAATCTTTACTTCGCCGGCGACAGCGGCTATGCTCCACATTTTGCAGATATAGGTGCCTTATATCCAGATCTTGATCTTTGCCTCATGCCGGTCGGAGCCTATAAACCCTCCTTTATCATGGAGCACTCTCACACTTCTCCAACAGAAGCGGTGCAAGCTTTTCACGATTTGGGAGGCAAGCGCTTCATTCCGATGCATTATGGGACCTACGATCTTTCGGATGAACCCATAGGAGAGCCTGTTCGCATACTGCGAAAACTGCAAAAGGAACAAAAAATCAAAGGCGAATACCTTGAATTAGGGCTGGGAGAGGCATATTCCTGGTAAATCTAACCTAGCTTATTCGCGCCCACAAAAGTCATCTACTTTTACCGATTTTAGGATTATTTTTGTATTCAGAATATCCTAAAATCACAAAGACATCAGACAGTTCGTTCTTTATCTGACCTTTTGCGTCTTCTGTAGCCCCATACTAAGCCCTTTTCTCCAAGCGCAAAGTCTGCCTCCAGAGAGAAGGGTAGATTGGCATATTTCAGGCTTACAAGAAGCCCCTATCCAACCTATCTATGAGATAGATGTAAAAAGTGCAGGCGGGATTCCAGATGGTAAAACGCCAAATGATGCGTTGATCCAAGAACTGCTGCAACAAAATGCAGATCGCCCTTTCGTCCTTTATTTTCCAGCGGGAACCTATCATTTTACCCAAGCGATTGAGCTTCCTAGTCAATGCATAGTCCGTGGCCAATCTGCCGATTCGACCATTTTGCAATTTGAGCTCAGCGAGGAGGATCACCTTCTCAAGCTGCAAGGCACTCCCCAACACAATGCTAGCTTACTCAGCACTGATGCAAGCAAGGGAGATACTTATATCCGGATTAGAGAGCCAGAAAATTTTCAGGCGGGAGATTATATCAAAATATTTGAGCAAGATAGCGCCCTTATCAGCTCGTCCTGGGCGCAGCACAGTACTGGCCAACTGCTACAGATCAAATCCATCCTGAAAGACAGTTTATTTTTGAGTCAAGCCCTGAGGAGGGATTTTTCGCTTAAAAATGACGCCAAAATCATAAGTTTTACCCCCAAGACGCAAATTGGGATTGAGCAATTGCAGATCGTTCGCTTAGATACGACGACCAGTCAAACGAGCAATATATTTTTTAATTATGCCGCCAATTGCTGGCTTAGTTGCGTCAAAAGCCGCTTTTGTAATTTCGCCCATGTCGAGCTAAATCATAGTTTGCAAATTGAGATCAAGGGCAGCCACTTCGAGCAGGCCCACGATTATGGCAATGGAGGCAAGGGCTATGGCATCATGCTTCACTTTGCGACAGGCAGCTCCCTCATCTACGACAACAGCTTTACACGCCTTCGCCATGCCTTGATCCTCCAAGCGGGTGCCAATGGCAATGTGATCGCTTACAATTACTCCAGCGATCCTTATTGGACTGATGTCAGCCTCCCCTTTGATGCCGCCGGAGATTTGGTTTTACATGGCAACTATCCCTACGCCAATTTGCTAGAAGGCAACGTGGTCCAAAATATCGTCATTGACAATTCACATGGCAGCAATGGCCCTCATAATACTTTTTTCAGGAATCGCGCCGAGCTCTATGGCCTCTTCATGAATCAAGATGCCAGCACTGGGGGACAAAACTTTCTTGGCAATGAGATTACTAATACAGGCTTATTTCTGGGCAACTACATTCTCAGCGGAGAAGAGCACTTTGAATTGGCCAATAACATTAGAGGGGAGCTTATGCCATTGGGAACGCCGCCGCTAAACGAAAAATCTTTGTTTTTGCTACATGAAGGCGTATTGCTGGAAGGCCCCAGTCAACTACCGCTTATCGGCCCACCCAACGAAATCAATTTCTATGAGCTAGCGGCTCAAAAGCGTATGCAAGCTGGCTTATCCACTGCCTGCAGCGCGCCTATCCTTACGACGAGCCTTGCTTCAGCAGACAAAACAGTCGCTAATTATTATCTGATCGCTGATGCCGAGGCAAGCGAACTGAGCGTTCACCGAAGGTATGACTCAAAACCCATTACTCATATCAGCCTCTACTCTCTAGAAGGAAAATTATTGCAGCATCTCCCTGGCTCCACCCTCAGCACTGATGCCTTAAGCCAAGGGCTATATATCGTTCAAGTCTACCATCAACACGAAGTCCTCAGCAGTCTAAAGTGGCGGAAAAAATAAGCAGGACGAGATTAGCGATTCGACGATCGACTTTCCCGGACTTTTATTGGATCAGGCAGCGAAGTGTGTGGGATTGACCTTGATAAGAGAGGCGAACTAGATACAAACCGCTAGCGAGATTTTGGCTAGAGACTTTGAGTTTGGAGACTCCTGTGGAGAACGCTTCTTCATATAGCAGGCGTCCTTGGAGATCAAAAAGCATAAGGTTTCCAGCATCCTTGAGTGGCTCCGCAAACTCTACGAAAAAGTGATCCTCTGCGGGATTGGGATAGAGGCTAGGCGCTGCTACTGACTCAGTCTCTTCGAGAGAAGTCGTCAGATTGATACTGATTGGGAAATAGGGCGTCCCTAACCAGCCGCCATCATGAGAGCGGACCGTAAAGCTAAAACCATCCCTACTTGCAGCTTGACCTTGATGCTGATATTGCAACAACTGATCGTTGATCGCAGATTGCAAAAAGGTGTCTCCAATTGATAATATCGTCCCATCTACCTTCAGAGAGCCATACTGAGGCTGCTCTACCAAGGTATAGACAATATCGTTGGGTCCACAATTGGCAACGCTCATGAGCAAGCTAGAATCAATCATCCCGACTTGCCATTGATTGAGATTGAGTCCTTCATTGGCCAATACCGTGGGAGGAAGACTTTCATCAGTCTGGTAGCAGACCTGAAGTCCCCAAGCTTGTAGTTCTCCCCCATCCAGATCGACCACATCTTTGATATTGAGATGCCAAAGGCCTTTGCTACTCATGCCATCAAAGTGAGACAAGGAGTCTAAGGCTTGATAAGTCGAGCCAGTAGTGGGCGGACAAGGGATGGAGGAATATGGCACATCATCATCAAAACTCAAATCAAAGTCTGCGACATTAGGTCCACAGATTTGATCAAACAAACGTACTGAGACGCTATCTTTTCGAAGCTTGACTTTGAGATCGTTGATCCAAGAATGGATACCTTTTAGCCCTACCACATTGATGTCGGTGATGGTAAAGTCATCATCTATCTGTAATTCCGAATTGGCGATAGCTGGCGTAACATTGATCGGTATCGTCTTGGGGACATCATTGCTCCAATAGGTTTGGCAGTTGAGACCGGGAGTAGCAAAAGAAGCTACGCGAGAAAAACGCCCTTCTCCGCATGCATTTTCGCCCTTGACTCGCCAATAATAGACGGTGCCCTCGGCAAGACTAGGCAGATTTGCAGAAAGCGAATCCTCACTCCAACCATTGGCCACGACCGATCCACCAAAAGAAGGATGAGTCGCCAACTCCCAATAATAAGCAGTAATCCCGCCCTGACACACCCACTTCAAATTAGAAAAGGGATCGCTTTGGATTTGACCATCTGGAGGATATAAGAGATCAACAGCAGCGGGCTCAGCCGGCACGACATAGTAAGAATAATTAAACAAGCTACTATCGCCATTTGGCTCGATGCCCAAAAGCGTAATGTTTTGCCAACCCGAAAGCTGGTCTCCAGGCTTAATCGAAAACTCGAGAAAACTAGCTGTCGCCAAAGGATTATTACTATGCCATTGCACCGGAATGCTTGCTTCTAAAAGCGAAAAACTTACGTCGCCCTGATACCCCCCCAGACTGCCTAGCCATAAACGGAAAGCAATAGAATCACCTTGGCAGACCTCTGGCATGGAGCCAATATTGAACAAATAATAGTCTGGCTGACTTACACTGCTGATGGCAAAATCTGATTCGCCAATTGCGAAGAATATGTTATTTGCGGCACTCACCTTGATACGAGCAGATTGCGTCGGTAAATCTGGCACCATTACAGGATAAGCACCATTATTGGCCACGTTGGAAGCAAGCAAGGTATTGAACTTATATCCTCCGTCAGTCGAAAGCCAAATGTCTACCTTATCACAGTTGACGGGCGCCAAGTCAGTCTTTGCAACATCCCATTTGACCCACTGCATACTGCCGATCTTCCAGTCAGCATGATTAGCAGGGCTATACATTCTAAATGGACCCGCTTGATTAGTGACTTTAAGGTTGACATAGCTCCGTCCCATCTGCGTAGCAGTTGGATGATGATCGGTGGCAGTCAAACGAAATCGCAAATTGCGACTCACCCTGGGCAAAAACTCTTGCTGCGAATGCTGCCCTGTCAAAAGCTCCGCAAGCTGAGGCACAATCCGCACGCCATGGGCTTGAGCGGGACGAGAGCGTATGATCGGCCCATAAGCCGAATGAGCATTGGTTTGTCCGGGACTGCCCAGATCCCATTGCTCCCAATTATAGGAAATGCTATCCCCTTCTGCGTCTATGGCGTAGCCTTCTAAGGCAAAGGGAGTAGCGATAGGTAAATAATCAATCGGCTGATTGACGATCACGATAGGGGCCTGATTGCTGACAGAGGTCGTTTGCCCACAGAGAAAACCACTATTGACTGCTTGCCTGATTTCATCAATACTAGCCGCGTGAAAATAATCATCACTATTGGGCTGCAAACTAGGCGAGCAGACTCCAGCATACGCCATAATCGTCGAGCCACTTCTCGGTTCATAAGCCGTCGGAGCGTAGCGATAGCAAGGATTGTTATGAGTATGATGAGCACCAAAAAAATGCCCAAACTCATGCGCCACGAAATCGATGGCAAAACCATCTCCTATCGGATTGCTAACCGCAATCGCCGCTTGGCCTTTAAACCCACTCTGACATACCGAATTATAATAAGCGATCGCGCCACCATTGCTATTTACCTGGCCAAACACAATCCCAACGTCATAATTAGCATCGCCAATAACAAGGTCCAGTAAATTTTGATTTTCCTGAATCATGCTATTGAGATCGCCATTTGAGAAGGGATCATATAAAGGGTTGGTAAAGACAATTTGATCGTTATTGGCTACCAACTGAAAAGAAATCGCCACATCCTTACGAAAGACCGCATTAACTCGATTGAGCACACTGACGATCTCTGCCATTGCCAAGGCCTTCGTTCCTCCATGATAAGCAGTATACTCCGCCGTAGCCCCAATCGCACAACGAAATATATAATGCTTAGCTAACCCATTTTTGGCTGCCGTAGTCGCTTGGGGGAAAGGAGGGAGTCCAAGCGTTTTTTCATCTGCGAGGCAGAGCGCTTCTTCGACTTGGGGGCTTGTGTGCTGGGCGAACTTATAGGCTTCCCCATCAGGATCGAGATACCAACTTTCGCCATTTTTGCGCATCAGGGCATGTAGTCGCTCAGCATCATGGTCCAGAAAAACTTCCCAGCCACTTTGCGACTTACCAGAC
>JBCAWW010000161.1:0-8917 GCA_038534415.1 Bacteroidota bacterium
ACGCCCTTCAAAACAGTCGTACTGTAACCTTTTTCCGTAACAAGATCACATCGATCCCTGACCTTCCTTAATTTTTCAAAAAAACAACAAACGAAAATCAAAAAATTAAGCCTCACCGATATATAACATCGGTGGGGCTTAATACATTTTTGCCGCTAAGCTTTCCTTATGGCTGTTTTTGTGCTGTAATGCCAAAGAATTTATTAAATTGGCCTCTATGAAGGTGCACATCAAACAGCCTGTTGCATTACATGAGGCTGGAAACCAATCTATCAATGAGGATTTTGTATATCCTCTAGTTAGTCAAGTCAACAAAGAAGAAAGATTATTCATCGTCTGCGATGGAGAAGGCGGATCCAATGCTGGAGAAGTCGCTTCTAAGTTGGTGGCGCTAAATCTTGCCAAGTATTACGCCTCCTACCCTCCTAAAGGAGAGGTAGATCAGGACTT
This sequence comes from Bacteroidota bacterium, assembly GCA_038534415.1. Taxonomy (GTDB): domain Bacteria; phylum Bacteroidota; class Bacteroidia; order J057; family J057; genus JBCAWW01. Next base: position 451 of record JBCAWW010000161.1, read on the forward strand.
TTTAGATAATGCCCTACAATTTGTAGAGCAAAAGCTTTCCAACTATAAAGCCAACCATCCTGAGAGCATCGCGATGTCTACTGGTATGGCCATGCTTTACTTTGGCGAAACTCAAGTAACCATGGCTTGGGCTGGCAACTGCGAGATTTCATACTACAACGCTGCTTCAAAAAAATTGATCCCGACCCATGACGGCTCGGACAAAAAAGCCAAAGCAGCTGGCATCACGGGTAGCGAGAAGCCAAGCAAAATCAATATGCGCTTCTTACCTAATGATGAAATAGGCAAAGGGGATTTCTTCTTCCTTTCTACTTCAGGTATCAAAGAGCATGTAGACGAGGGCACCCTCACCACTTTGTTTGAAAGTGGCAATAACCCAAAAAACAATCCAGACAAACTCCTGGAGGAAATCCGAATACTCAATCAAGGTTTTGCCAAGGACAATTATTCCTGCTACCTCATCCAGATAGAAAAAGTATCTGAAGCAGTAAAAGTAGCCGCCCATACCGCCGCCGGAGCGGGTGCACATGCGACTACTGAATCCGATATGAGTCCTACTGCTGGCAATGGCATGGCAAGGACACTCACCTTCACCGGTGTTATCGCTATTTTGGCTTGCTTGGTAGGTTTAGCTGCTTATTGGGGAAAAAGCGCCAATAGTTTCGATGACTATTATGCGCGCGCCAACGATGCAGTCATTCAATCGGACTATGAAGGAGCCATAGCAGCTTATGACAGTGCCTTACTAGTTGCGAGTACCGCCGAAGACCGCAACAGAGCCATGATGGCTCGTGATGATGCCTACGCTCGCTATGAGGAGCTCCAAACGCCTCAATTAGGCAATGAACCTCTAGAAAGCCTTACCGAAAGTCCAGAAATCTATCTAGACAAGGCAGAGGCCCAGCTCAAAGAAGATAACTTTGCTGATGCTGCGGCAAACTTCCTTAGAGCAGAAAGAGTTATTGAACGTGATAAACTCACCCACCCGACCATTCCTTTTGACCAAATGGCTTATGCCTTCCTTATGGCTGGTAATGAGCAATATGAAGGAGATGGGACAGATTGTGCCATCGCAGAGGTCTATTACGAAAAAGCTTTCTACCTCCTCCAAAGTCCAGAGGTAAAACCCAAAGACACTGATGCTTTTGCCTTAGCGGAAAAGTATCGCGATAGTTGTGCGACTCAGCCTGATGTCAAAGTTATCACTAGCTCAGACAAGTCAGAGACCTCAGAAGCCAATCCAGAAGAATCAAGCCCTGCCAACAAAACGAATACGAGACAGCTAGCACCAGCACAAAAAAAACCAGCTAGCACCAATACTCAACCAACCAGCAGTACGCCTAAACCGGCAGAGATTGCATCCGCTAGTAGAGTCAAAGAGCCGGGAGCTGTTACTCGCTCAGCCTCCCCCTCTGGCATAAATACCCGTGGTATGGACCCAGAAGTGGAAAGCGGCCTCAACAAATACCTCTCCGAAGGCCAGAGACTATACGTGCGAGCCAAAGATGAAAGCTCTAACTACCTCTATAAACTCAGTGCAGAAAACCTTCTAGAGGCAGAAGCAATCCTTGATGGTCCTGGCTCATATATGTTGGCTTATATGTATCATATGGGCTACGGCATTCCCAAAGACAAAGCCAAAGCCCTACAATACGCACAGAAGTCCGCCTTGAAAAATTGGCCGGCCGGACATTATCTCTATGCTCACCTTTTGCTAGCGCGTCAAAATCCAAGGGATTCTCTGACTGCAAAAGCTTCTTTAGAGCGGGCTGCAAGCCTCAATTATCCAGATGCGATTTTCCGATTGCAACAACTAAATGGGCAATAAGCTCCATGAAAAGCCTTGCAAGCGCTATCCAATGGATTAATGAATATGCAGGTCGAGGGGTAGCTTGGATTAGCTCCGCTCTAGTCCTATTGATCTGCTATGATGTCGCCATGCGATATCTGTTTCGCTATACCAAAATTTGGATCGTAGAACTCGAATGGCATTTGTTCGCGCTCATTTTCCTGCTTGGCATGGGTTATACCTTCCTGCACGACAGACATGTTAGGGTGGATGTGTTTTATGCCCGCTATTCAGCCAAAGGTAAAGCCTGGGTCAACCTAATAGGGGGGCTTATTTTTCTCACTCCTCTTTGTGTTGCCGTTTTAAGCAGTTCTTTCGATTTTACCGCTCGCGCCTACCAATGGAATGAAGCTTCCGCCGATCCTGGCGGTCTACCTTATCGATGGATAATTAAAGGGAGCCTATTTGTAGGCTTTCTCCTTTTGCTTTTACAAGCAATCGCCCACATGCTCAACAGCCTATTGATCATTATGGGGCGTGAAGCAGCTGCTATCCCTCAGTCTCAAACAGATAAAGCATGATCGAATCTTTGCCTCTGATATTGTTTGGGATAGTCTTTCTATTAATTCTCTTTGGGTACCCTGTGGCATTTACCCTTGGCGGTGTATCTGTCATCTTTGGACTCCTTTTTTTAGATAATAGCCTCGTTTTCAAGCTCCTCCCCTATCGCATCTTTGGCATTATGAACAATCAGGTGATGCTAGCGGTGCCTCTTTTTGTGTATATGGGGGTCATGTTGGAGAAGTCCGGCCTCGCCGAACGCATGCTCGAAACCATGGCTTTGCTATTTGGCCGATTTCGAGGCGGTCTAGCGATTTCAGTCTTGATTGTTGGTGCATTATTGGCGGCCTCTACTGGTATTGTTGGCGCTACCGTGATCACCATGGGCTTGATCAGTTTGCCAGTCATGCTAAAACGAGGTTATAAAGCAGAATTAGCTACCGGTATTATTGCCGCTTCTGGCACTTTAGGTCAGATTATCCCCCCCTCCATCGTCTTGGTATTATTGGCGACCCAACTCAATGTATCCGTGGGGGATCTTTTTAGAGCAGCCGTTGTACCCGGCTTTTTGCTTGTCGGTGTGTACCTATTATACCTTATCGGAGTAGCAATCTTTGCGCCCAAATCTGCTCCTGCAATGCCAAAGGCCGAAGTAGCAGCGTTCTGGGAACAGAGCCGAAAAAAGAAAATAGAGCAAAGTGTATTTGCCTTTTTGTTGCCAATGAGCCTGATCGTAGCTGTACTAGGCTCTATCTTTGCAGGCTTAGCCTCTCCAACCGAAGCGGCTGCGATTGGCGCCCTAGGAGCAACAATCCTTATGATAGCCAATCGAATCAGAACCAAAGGCTTACAGCTCAAAATGTTTCAACAGGTAATGCGAGAAACTACTCGTATCACCAGCATGGTTTTCATGATTTTGATTGGGGCTACCGCTTTTTCTCTTGTCTTTAAATGGCTAGGAGGAGATCGCTATCTTACAGAACTGATTACAGGCTCGGCTTTATCACCGATGACTTTTTTATGGCTAGTGATGGCAGTCGTGTTTGTAGCAGGCTTCTTCATAGACTTTATCGAAATCATCTTTATCGTCGTCCCGATTATTGTACCCCTATTCCGCAATTTGGGATTACATACCGAGCTTGACATGAGCTTCCCAACGGCTATGGTTTGGGTGGGCATCTTGTTGGCCATGAACCTCCAGACTTCCTTTCTTTCTCCGCCTTTTGGCTTTTCGCTATTTTATCTCAAAGGAGTCGCACCACCCGAAATCAGTACTGCCCAAATCTATCGAGGTATTTTACCCTTCATTTTGATACAAATCCTCTTTTTAGCGCTATTAATCCTATTTCCAGGCATTATAACATTATTACTTTAAAAGGTACTCCCGTATCTTTGTCCTCATGTCAAATACCTTTGGAACGCTATATAGCATCACCAGTTTTGGAGAGTCCCACGGCGCAGGTATCGGAGTCGTTATCGATGGATGCCCTGCCGGCCTAGAACTCGATATGGACTTTATTCAGTCCGAACTCGATCGACGTAAGCCAGGTACGAGTAGGATTACCACCCAACGTAAAGAGCCAGATACTTTTGAAATTCTTTCTGGACAGATCGGTAATATAACTACCGGTGCCCCCTTAGGTTTCTTTGTCCGTAATCAAAATGTGCGGTCCAAGGATTATGATCATTTGGCTTTTGCATTCAGGCCCTCACATGCCGACTATGCTTATTACGCAAAGTATGGCCTCAGAGATCACAAGGGAGGGGGGCGTTCCTCTGCAAGAGAAACCGTAGCCAGAGTCATAGGAGGCGCTGTAGCCAAACTTCTCCTACGCAAAGTCTCAAATATCGAAGTTGAAGCCTGGGTCCAGCAAATCTACAATATCAGCCTCGACCAAGACCCAGAATCCTTGACATTGACCGGAGAATATGCCCAAGCAGTGCGTTGCCCCGATCCTGAGATCGCCGAAAAAATGTACCAAGCAGTAGATCAGGCAAGGAGAGAGGGCGATTCTGTAGGTGGCGTGGTCAAATGCCGTGTCAGAGGCATGGAAGCAGGATTAGGAGAGCCTTTATACAATAAGCTTCCAGCGGCTCTAAGTACTGCAATGCTGAGCATAAACGCTGTGAAAGGCTTTGAGATTGGCAGCGGGTTTGAAGGGACCAAGATGCGTGGCTCACAACATAACGACCCCTTTTATAACGAAAACGGCAAGATTCGTACTCGCAGCAATAATTCAGGTGGTGTACAAGGCGGAATAAGTAATGGGGAAGACCTCTTATTTAGGGTCGCGTTCAAACCAACCTCAACCATTATGCAAGACCAAGAAAGTGTGGATACCGAAGGCAATACAACCACCGTTTCTGGGAAAGGACGGCATGACCCTTGTGTTGTACCAAGAGCCGTTCCGATCGTCGAATCCATGGCAGCCATCGTTCTTGCAGACCAGTGGATGATGCAGCGCGCACGCGATATCCAAGCCCAGTCATCCCTTCACTTAGACAATTTGACTGAGTAGTAGATATTGCCCAATTCGTGGCCTAAAACAAAGTGTATCTAATTACGCTTTTTAATCGTATTGCCAGTTGTTAACTTTGCACAAATTTTTGTTCCACTTATGAGTGATAAAAAGTCTAGAAATCGCAGTTTTATAAATCTTGCGATAGTGGCGGGAGTCATCTTGCTAGGGCTACTTATCGGCAAATTGACCGATAACTATGATTTAGCAATTCAAATCCTAAAAGCCCTTGGCTTGGTAATGCTTGGGATCACTATCCTAGTTACCATCCATGAATTAGGGCACTTCCTAACAGCCAAAATGTTTGGTATGCGAGCCGAAACCTTTGCGATCGGCTTTCCTCCTAAACTTTTTAGTTTCACAAAAGGTGAAACTGAGTATATGTTCGGGGCCATTCCTCTGGGTGGTTTCGTCAAAATCTCGGGTATTATCGATGAGTCTTTGGACACTGAGCACCTCAATGAGGTTCCAGAGCCTTATGAGTTTAGAGCCAAGCCCGTCTGGCAACGCCTCATCGTAATGACTGGGGGTGTCATCATGAATATCATCCTTGGTGTAGCGATCTTCTGGGGCTTTAAATTTAGTTTTGGCGATCGTTACCTACCCATGGAAGAGGTGCAGCATGGTATTTATACCGTTGAATATCAAATTGTTCCTGATTCTACCGAGGAAGGCGTACGCCTTGACACCATGGAAACCCTAGGACATTTCTTAGGCTTCCGCACAGGCGACAAGCTCCTTTCGATGAACGGAGAAGTTTTTCCGCACTTCGAAGATTACTTGGATCGTAAGCGCATGATTGATGATGAGGCCCACTACATCGTGGAACGCCAAGGTCAAGAAGTACGCATCGAGATCCCCGGAAATATCCAGAACTATTTTAGCAAAGGCAGCGATAAGTTTCCATTTCTATTTCAAAATCGCTCCATTAGTCGCATCAAGCTCGGCCGTAGCATCGACCAAAACACCTACGCAGAAACCCTCATTGACACCCTGCCAGCAGTACTTGCAGGCTTGAAGGATGGCGATCAGGTCTATATGCTCGATAGTACGCAGATTACTTGGTATCAAGAATTACGAGAGTATGTTTCTGAGCATCAAACTGGCCCGATCATGGTCCATCTAATTCGTGCTGGAGATTCACTTAGCATTTCGGTTACCCCTGATGCCAATGGGCATATTGGTGTTTTACCAGATACTCGCTACAAAAAAGTTGAATACAGTTTCTTTGGTGCCTTTGTACCCGGCGTTAAAAAAGCCTTTGGGTTCCTTACCGCCAATGCTCAAGGCCTAACCAATCTCTTTACTCGTAAAGGAATTGATAAGGGAAAATCGGTCATGGGTCCTATTCAGATTGCAAAGCAATATTTGCTCGCTTTTGAAGTAGGTGGTATGGTCAAGTTTTTAGAGCTTACGGCTATGCTTAGTATGATCTTGGCCTTGGTCAACATCCTACCTATACCGGCCTTAGATGGAGGACACGTAGTATTTCTCCTGATCGAAGCCATTACTCGCAAAGAACCTTCTCCAAAGGTGCGCATCATCGCTCAGCAAATCGGTATGGTACTGATTCTCGGGCTTATGATCGTAATTTTTGGAAACGATATCTTCCGACTGTTCCAGTAAAGGGAATGCAAAAAGCCATTTTTCGATAAATGGCTTTTTGCTAATTTCGGCAGTTTAGCGTCGAAACCCGAACCCTCTTCACATGAAATACTCTTTTCTGAGTCTACTGTTCAGCCTCGTTTTTTGCCTCCAAGCAATAGCGCAGAGCCCGATCGTTCCCCAAGGGGATGCTAACTGGCCCTATCGCCAAGGAGTCCGAAAACACTCTTTTAGTAATACTAGAGCTGCTGAACCAGATACACTCAGTATTTCGGCAAATGCGCCTTTTTTCGATGATTTCACTTATACAGGGCCGCTGCCAGACAGCAATCGTTGGTTTATTAGCAACACCAATTTTGATGCGCCCTTAGTCAATCAATCCCTCGCTGTCAATCCTCCCACCTATGGCGTGATTAGCTTTGACGGCAATAACCGTTTTAATGAGCCCTATGATACCGAGAACCTTTCTAGAGGTCTCTGCGATCAATTAGTATCTCATTATATCGACTTGGCTAGCTATGGCCCCCTAGACAATCTATGGCTTAGTTTTGCCCTACAGCCTCAAGGGCTTGGGGATGCGCCAGAAATCAATGACTCCTTTTTCGTCTATTTTCGCGTTCCCGATTTAGGGATAGAACAACAAGTATATGCGCGTGGGGGTAGCGATTTGCACGGTTTTGAACAAATCAGCATTCCCATCAATCAGGCAGATTATTTCCAAACCCGATTTCAGATGATTTTCGAGAGTTCTGGTTCCCAGAACGGTCAACTCGATCTTTGGCATCTAGATTATGTCTACCTAGCTCCGGGGCGAAGCGCAAATGATACTATATTTGATGATTACGCAGCAATCGAAATTGAGCGTGGCCCTATCGGCAAATTCACCGCAATTCCCTTGCAACAGTTAGGCGCCAATGGCAATCTTAGCGGAGGCTTTAACCTCAAATACCGCAACCTCAGCAGTACCAATTATCCCATTACTACCGAAGTCAGTATCAGTGATCCTGTGGGTGGCAACATTTTTAGTGGCTTTAGCAACCAATCAGTAGTAGTCCCGCTCAACGGCCAATCTATCCAAACCGGGGTTTACGGTGCTTTTGGGCAGCCTTTTTTAGCGACGCCGGGGGTGATTGAGCTAGATATCCAATTGCCCAATGACGATGAGATCACCTCCAACAATGAGTTGAAAAGGCAATATCGTATCGATTCTATTTTTGCTTATGATGATGGAGTAGCCGAGCAAAGCTTTGGGATCAATAAACCCTGGGGCGTAGCCAATGCATTTTACAGCCCCATTGAAGATTCCATCCAAGCGGTTTGGATCAGTTTCGTCCCAACCCTCAATTATAATCCGATTACGACCCAACTTACCTATATGGACGAGGCATCCTTTCGCCTTACCATTTGGAAAGATCCCCATCCAGACTCCATTTTGTTGCAGCAAATTGGCGGCTCTAAGATCAATTACGGAGACCAGAGCAATCATTTTCAGCGCTACGTATTGAGTAAGCCCGTGGCAGTTCAAGATTCTTTTTGGGTAGGAGTGGTACAAATCAGTAGCGAACCAATTGGATTGGGATGGGACAAAAATAATCTCGAGGAAAATTTGATATGGTTTGATTCTTCGGGTGTCTGGAAACCAATTGGCCTTCAAGGTAGTTTAATGATCAGACCAGAGTTTCAGTTAGGAATTTCGGTCCCTGCTAATATCCAATCAACACTCCCAAGGAGCCCCAAAGTATATCTCTACCCTAATCCGATAGGAGCAGGTCAGGTTTTATCCCTTCGGGGAACGCTAGAAGCGAGCAGGCGCAATTATGTGGGGAGGTTATTAGATATTCAAGGAAATTTAGTGACAGAATATCGATTTAATCGTCCTATGGATAGGATCGAGATCCAACTTCCTTCGGACTTACCTAAAGGCTTGTACCTCTGGCAACACATATTTGAAGAGGAACAGAAGCTTATTACAGAAAAGATCCTCGTCCAATAA
>JBCAWW010000162.1:0-8883 GCA_038534415.1 Bacteroidota bacterium
CCGTATTTTCGAGGGGAGATATGCGTAAAAATACGGGTGTTTATTTGGAGGATTTTTTTTAAGCTTTTCTTAGAGCGCGTAGATTTTGTCCATTCGTTCAGAAATCTCGGCCAATCTTTTGCGATCTCCACCTGCTACTTCGGCAGATCCCCAGCCTTGATAACCGACTAAACTAAGGGCCTGATTGACACTCGCCCAATCACTATCTCCATCTCCTAACTTGACTTTGAAGCCTTCCCAAATCCCTTCGTCGCTTTGCTTTTTGCGGCTATACTCCTTCACATCAATTTTCATGATACGATGCCCCAGCGCTTCGATCCAATGGGCCGGCCAGCCATAGCGCACGACATTGCCGACGTCAAAATACCAGCCGATCATTTCACTCTCAAAACTATCTACATACTGAGCGGCTTCGAGCGGACTAATGAGAAAATTATTCCAAACGTTTTCGAGGGCGATCTTGATGCCTGTCTCTTCGGCATAGGGGATGAGTTTTTTTATCTCCTTCTGAGAACGCTCATACGCGTCTTTGTAAGTGATGGTACCATTGACTACTGCGGGCACCAACAATACGGTTGTGCCGCCATACTCCTTGGTCAGGCGCATGGCCGTTTTGACAGACTCGACGCATTCTGCTCTGATGACGGGATCAGGATGAGATAGCGGTTTTTTCCAGTGCAGAGAATTGACTAAGCCAGGGATTTGGATCCCCGTTTTATCTCTCGCTTTGAGGATGGCTTTATGGTCGAGCTCATGAGGACCATCGAGTTCGACCCCGTCGAATCCCAAATCTTTGATCAGCTTGAACTTGTCCATAATCGAAAGCTCCTCCTTGATCATGCCAAATTTGAGGCTTTTGTAGAGAAGGGGGCGGGTGGGCTCAGTTTTTGCCATTAGCTGGGGGGCGATCGCCATGCCGGCAGCCGTAGCTGCGCTATATCTTAAAAAGTTTTTGCGAGTCATGATGGAAGGTTTTGACCAAAGTCAGTAGTTGTGGCCATAGGCCACAACTACTGCAATTTTTAAAAGCCGCTGCTTATTTAAATTTGGTAACGCCAGGCATGGCCACTGGCTTGGATTCCCATTTGAGATCCCAATCGTACTGATCTATTTCTGGTCCGAGTTTTTCGGTAGAAGCTTTGGCTTCTTCCAGGGTGATTTCCTCGCCAGTATACGCTACCATGCGGCCCCAGAGTGCGAGCAGGGTGGAGTTTGACATCCATTCGCCATCATTGATTGGTTTATCGGCGCGGATGGCAGCAAAGAGCTCATCATGTTCTGTTTGATACATATCATTGCTCTTGCCTTTGTATTTCCACTCATTGCGGCCTTTGATAAGGTGCTTGCGACGAATACAATCGACGGTCAGCTTACCATCAGTGCCGGTAACTTCTACCGCATAGCTACGCTTAGTATCTTTTTGTTGGCGACTCATGTGATAGCCACGGCTGCCATCTTCCCATTCGTAGACAATGGAAAAGTGATCGTAAATATTGCCATAGCGCTCCTCGGTGCGCCTTTGGCGGCCTCCGGTACCGACGGCCTTGGTGGGCATGACATTGCCTTTGGCCCAAACCATCATGTCGATACTATGGATGGCTTGCTCCATGATATGATCTCCCGCTAACCAGTTGTAATAAACCCAGTTGCGAAGTTGATTTTCCATATCGGTCCAGCCTTCTTTGCGAGGGAATTCCCAAAGATAGCCGGTATTATAGGTGTTGTAGATACTGGTGACCTCGCCGATCGCGCCTTCTAGGACCTTGCCAAAGGCTGCGCGCTTAGGATAGTGATAGCGCCAGCAAAAGCCAGACATCAAAGAGGTATTATTAGCCTCTGCGATGCGAGCGGCTTCATACACTTTTTGCAAACCGGGCATATCCACCGCCATGGGCTTCTCGGTGAAGATATGTTTCTTTTTATTGACGGCGTAAAGTAGATGATCGGGGCGGAAACAAGGAGGTGTAGCCAGTAATACTACGTCTACGTCCGAGTCGATCAGCTTTTGGTAAGCATCAAAGCCCATAAACTGATTTTCATTTGGTACTTGTACCTTTTCGCCATGTATCTCTTTCAGATTGCTGAGGGACTTCTCCATTTTGTCTGGAAAGATGTCCGCCATATAAGCGAGTACTACGTTTTCATCTGCTGCCAAGGCCTGATTGGCGGCCCCAGAGCCACGTCCTCCGCAACCCACTAGGCCGATTTTGAGGGTCTTGGTGTCATTGCGGCCAAAGACAGAGGAGGGGAGGATGAGATTGGCGCCTAGAGTAGCTGCGCCTGCTGTTTTGAGGAAGCCTCGACGTCCTGTTGAGACCTTATTGTTTTCTTCCATTTTACGTGAGTAGTTAGTTTTGAACTAGTCAAAATAGCTAATCTCACTCAAAATTGCCCGTATTTATTACTCTTCCCCACTAAGCCACAAAAAATCGACCATCCGGAAATTGCCTAAATAGAGATCGCCTTTGCCATCACCATTGGCGTCAAAATACTCTGCGTCTATCCCACTGCCCACCACTGCTGGTAACCAATCGGGGCTTACTTCGGCAAACTGCCCCGAGCCATCGTTCGCGAATAGCTGAAAAGGTCCTCCGAAAGAGTTGCAAATAAAGAGGTCCAAATCGCCATCCTTATCCGCATCCCAAAAGTCTGCATCCACCGATAAAAAGGGCTCTGCTTGAGGCAGGTTTTCTTCGCTCACATCGGTAAAGTAGCCCTTGCCATCATTTAGGAGCAGGCGATTTTTAGCGAGTGTTCCTACCTGAAACACCACATTGGCAAAGACGAGATCCAAGTCCCCATCTCCATCCACATCGCCAAAGTCAGCTTCGCGTGTTTCTTCTCTCTCATCGGCCCAAAAACTGATTCTGCCTTCCGTTGCCTCTGTAAACTTCGCCTTGCCATCGTTGAGATAGAGCCGATTTTGGTCTTCATTGCCTGCAATTATGTCCAAATCGCCATCGCCATCAATGTCTCCAGCCTCTAGGTCTTGCGTTTGGTCCAGGAGCTTGGGAAGATGAGTGGCGGTGTGATCACTAAAGTAGCCCTTACCGTCATTGAGGAGGAGGTAGTTTTGGCCGGCATTGCCGAACGCTAAATCAAGATCGCCATCTCGATCAAAGTCCGCCGTGATCACTGCATTAGTGGTACCACTTACCCCCAAGCGTTCGGATGCATCCGTAAAAAAGCCCTTGCCATCATTGAGATAGTACTCATTGATCTGATCGTCCTCAGACACAAATACAATATCTAGGTCCCCATCGCCATCAAAGTCCGCTAAGGCAATATCCTCGCTATCGTGGGCGACTTGAGGTAAGCGTTCCGCGCTAGCGTTGCTAAAATGCCCCTTGCCATCGTTGAACAATAATATATTGGGCTGAAACTCAGAGGCGATCACCAAGTCCAAATCGCCATCAGCATCCAAGTCTCCCGGCTCGACGTCCATACTATTTCCCAACAAGTCAATGGCGGGCAACCGCTCGCGAGTAGCGTCAAAAAATGGGGTACTAGTGAGTAAAAGAGTGCCGAGTAGGAGACTTAAGATACGCATACGACTATGAGATTTTTCTTTCAATTTGCAGCTTTTCCTCGATCTCGCGGTGTAAAAATCTGCCAAATCGGGCAAATTTCACCAAGGGGAGAAGGCCAAATGGATTGTAAATTGATCATATGACTCCCATGACCTCTTTACCAGCTCGAGTTACCCATCGCGAACGTGCAAATGAGATCAACCGCATGGTTTATTCTCGCTATCAGCATTTGGACGCTGAGACCGTATGCGATTCATATTCCTTAAAATATGTCTCCAAAGGGGATGAAATTTATACCGTGGCCGGCCGGCGAGAGGTGATCGGGCCAGAGCAGTTTTTATTGGTCAATCATGATCAGGAAGTCTCGGTCAGCATTCATGACGATGAGACTGTAGAGGGGCTGTGTGTGTTTTTGAGCAAGGAGTTGATGGATGAGGTCTATCGGAGTTTAAACACGGCTGAGGCGGTTATTTTGGCTACCCCTGAGTCGGGGAACGCTCAGTTTCCGGGCTCTTTTGCTTGTCGATATTTTGTGCAGCAGTCTGCTTTAGGAAAACATTTGCAGCAGCTATCCGAATATCACAAAACCCATCAAGAAGACGCTTTTATCGATGATAAGAGCTCCCTCTATCAAATCGCAGAGCTCCTTTGTCAACAGCAAAAGTTGGTCAAAAATCAGATGAACCAGCTGCAATCGCGCAAACTCAGTACCCGTGAAGAATTGTACCGTCGGCTGATGATCGCCTTGGAGTATATGCACGACAATTGGTACTTACCCCCTAAGATGCCCGAAGTAGCACGTGAGGCGGCACTGTCAGAGTATCACTTTTATCGACTCTTTCGCAGGGCCTTTGGCGAGTCTCCGCAGCAATACCTCCTCGCCCTCCGGCTCGAAAAATCCTGCGAACTATTGCGCAAACCTCAATATTCGATCACAGAGGTCGCCGATGCTTGCGGCTTTTATGACGTACATCACTTCAACAAGGCTTTTCGCAAACGCTTTGGCGAAAAACCCTCCGGCATGAGGAGATCGTAAAATTTCTAATCAAGGATGGCATAGGCCATCCTCTACATTCATCCTTGCCTAATGAGCTTGTAGCCAATTGTCGCCGGTGCCGACCTCGACTTCCATCGGTACACCGATATCGACCGCATTGACCATCTCTCGTTCGACGATCTCTTTGACCTGCTCTAGCTCAGATTTGTGCACATCAAATACCAATTCATCGTGTACCTGTAGTACCATTTTGGAACGTAGCTTAGCCTCTTTGAAGGCGGCGTCTACTTTGAGCATCGCCAATTTGATGATGTCAGCTGCAGTCCCTTGAATCGGAGAATTGATGGCGTTGCGTTCAGCGAAGCTGCGGACCGTACGATTGCCAGAATGAATATCTGGCAGATAACGTTTGCGCCCAAATAAGGTCTCGCTATAGCCCGTTTTCTTGGCCTTCTCGACACACTCATCCATATACTCCTTGATGCGCGGAAACTGCTCCCAATAGTTTTTGATAATGTCTGAGGCCTCGGTACGAGAAATCCCCATCCGTTGACTGAGGCCAAAGGCCGAGATACCGTAGATAATCCCAAAGTTGACCGTCTTGGCACCAGAGCGTTGCTCCGAAGTGACTTCGTCTATCTCTACTCCAAATACCCTTGCGGCAGTGGTACGGTGAATATCTGCTTTGTTTTTGAAGGCGGTCATCATGGCTTCGTCCCCGGCCATCGCGGCCATAATGCGAAGCTCAACTTGAGAGTAGTCAGCCGCTACTAAGATGTGGTCTTCATCACGCGGGATAAACCCCTTACGTACCTCCCGTCCATCCGCCGTTTTGATCGGGATGTTTTGCAAATTGGGATTGACCGAAGAGAGACGGCCTGTAACGGCTACAGACTGAGAGAAGGTCGTATGAATTCTACCTGTCTTCGGATTGATCAGTTTGGGTAGGGCATCCACATAGGTAGATTTTAGCTTTTTGACACCGCGATAGACCAGGATTCTGGCTGGCAGATCGTGATTAGGCGCTAATACCTCCAAGGTTGCCTCATTGGTTACATATTGGCCAGTCTTGGTCTTCTTTTGTTTTTCTCCCTTGCCGAGTTTGAGCTTGTCAAACATGATCTCGCCCAATTGCTTGGGGGAGTTGATGTTAAACTCTTCTCCCGCCAACTCATAGATGTCTTTTTCGAGCGTCTCTAGACGTCCGGCCAGATCCTCGGAGTAGTTGGCCATGGTTTCGGCGTCGAGGCGTATGCCTTCAAACTCCATGGCGGCGAGGATAGGCATGAGGGGTTGCTCGATTTCATCGAACACCTTGTCATCTTTGACATCTGCTGCGAGCTTATTGCGTAGCTTGAGCGTGATGTCGGCATCTTCGCAGGCATATTGGACGAGCGGTTCTAGTTCAACGTCGCGCATCGTCTTTTGCTTTTTGCCTTTTTTACCGATCAGGCTTTCGATCGAGACGGGCTTATAATTGAGATATTCCTGGGCTAAGGCATCCATGCCATGCTTGCCACCTGGATTGATGACATAATGAGCTAGCATGGTATCGAACATCGGTCCTGCGACCTCGATGTCGTAATTGCGGAGCATGAGGATATCGTACTTGAGGTTTTGTCCGATCTTGAGAATGTCTGGACTGGCGAGAATTTCTTGAAATTCGCCAAGTATCGCTTTGACTTCTGCTTCACTTTGCTCAGCCGGAAAATGAATGAAGTAGCCCGTGTTTTCTTTGGTGCTAAAGGAAATACCGACGATCTCCGCAAGCATGGGATCAAGACCAGTAGTCTCAGTGTCGAAGCAAAGCTCACCAGCAGCTTTGATTTCATCGATTAAAGCTGAGCGTTCCTCGCTAGAGGTCAATAACTTATACTCGGTCTCAATCTCTTCTAGGGTCTTTTTATCGGCATGGAGGCCACCGGCTGGCATGGGGGCATCCCCTACGCTATTGCCAAACAGATCCTTTTGCAGCTCAGTTTGGTTGGGATTGAGTTTAGAGTTGAGGATGCGCTGAGTGGTATTGCGAAACTCTAGCTCACTCATGAGCACCATCAAGGCTTCAAGGTCGCAATGCTCTACGAGTAGATCTTTTTCATTCCACTCATAGGGTACGTCTATTTTGATGGTCGCGAGTTGCTTGGAAAGCAGGCCTTGTTCTGCATTTTCTATGATGCTCGCCTTAATTGCTTTTTTGGTGATGCTCTCTACATTGGCGATAATGTCTTCGACGGTACCATATTCTTTGATGAGGCTTACGGCAGTCTTATCCCCAATCTTTGGTATGCCGGGAATATTATCAACGGCATCGCCTTTGAGACCTAGAAAATCGATGATATGCTCCGGTGGGATGCCAAACTTTTCTTCTACCTCTGCTGGTCCAAGTACATCGTAGCCCCCCCCTTTGTATTGGGGTTTGTAAAAAAAGACGTTGTCCTTGACCAATTGGGCGTAATCCTTGTCCGGCGTCACCATATAGACGTCAAACTCTTCGGGATCAGCCATGGCGGAGATGGTGCCAATCAGGTCATCTGCTTCAAAGCCAGGAACAGATAACTTGCAGATGTTTAGGGCTTCTAGTAAGCGGTCTAGATAAGGAAAGGCTGCTCGTAAATCTTCGGGCATGGCCTCACGATTGGCCTTGTATTCGGGATATTGCTCATGCCGAAAGGTTGGTCCCGGAGGATCTAGTACTACGGCAAAGTGAGTCGGATTTTCTTTATTGATGATCTCCAGCAATGAATTGGTAAACCCAAACATGGCGGAGGTATTGAGACCTTTAGAAGTGATACGAGGATTGCGGATAAAGGCAAAATGCGCGCGATACATCAGCGCCATCGCATCGAGCAAGAAGAGTTTCTTTTTAGACATAGGATCTCAGGGATAGAATTGAATTTAAAGGTAGTAAAGGTTTGGGAGATATAAAGCAGCCGGGTAAAATTCTGTGGCTTAAGGCCTGGCAGTGCTTATCTCCACTTTTTTACCTTAGCCATCAAACGTTTGACGCGTTCACCATCAAGTGCTTGAGTCCAGTGCCCCCCTTTTTTGAACCATGAGCCGATGATGAGACCATCACAGTGCGGGAGGTAGTGTTCGACATTGTCGAACGTTACCCCTGAACCTACCAGTACCGGTATCTCGACGCTGTTTTTTACCGCTTCCAATTGAGCCAAATCCGCCGTCTCTCCGGTAGAAGCTCCGGTTACGATCACCCCATCACTGAGAAAAAATTGAGCCGCTTTGGCAGTCTCTACCAGACTTACGTCCTCGGTGATGGTATGGGCGCTGTGTTTTTTCTTGATGTCAGTAAAGACCCCAATATGCTCGGCCCCGATTTGCTTGCGATAGCGGAGTAGTTCGCCGGCATCGCTTTGCATCTGGCCTTCATCAGCGACGTGAGAAAAAACAAAGCCTTCGGCTCGGACAAAGTCGAGCTCTGCTGCTAAAGCGACTGCCAGCGCAGCCTTATTCGCTCCAGCTAAGATTTGAATACCGCAGGGAAGCTTACTATTGCCTTTGACGACTTGAGCTACTTGAGTCATGCTCGCCACGATTTCAGGACCGACCTCCCGATTGAGATAAGGGACGTCATGCATATTTTCGATGGCAATGGCGTCTATACCTGCTGCTTGATATATCTTGGCTTCCTCAGCTACTTTTGCGAGAATTTGAGACATACTGCCTGCAAAGCGAGGCGTTCCGGGGAGTGCCGGCACGTGAATCATGCCGATTATTGTTCGATCTAATTGCATAAGTGAAACAAAGCGTTCTAAGAACTAGTATGTAGGTAAGAACTGTCAGCATCCTGACAGCAATGCAGCCAAAAATATATTACATTTGTGTAATTATTGATTGCAGATATAGAAAGTAATAATTATGAGCAATAACAACGGTACCACCCAACACGAAAAAACGATCATCATTGGCTCTGGTCCGGCAGGATATACTGCAGCAATTTATGCTGCTAGAGCGGACCTAAAGCCGCTAATGTTTAGCGGTATGCAACCAGGTGGTCAGTTGATGATCACTACGGATGTCGAAAATTATCCCGGCTATGCTGATGGCATTATGGGACCGGAAATGATGGAAGATTTCCGTAAGCAAGCTGAGCGTTTTGGGACTCGACTCAAGTACGAATCTATCACTAAAGTAGAGCTTGAGAGCAATCCTAAGAAGCTTTGGGCTGAAGACGGCAATGTCTATACGGCTGATACGGTGATCATCAGTACTGGCGCCAGTGCCAAGTGGTTAGGGATCGAAGCAGAACAAAAATTTGCCAATAAAGGCGTTAGCGCTTGTGCGGTTTGTGATGGCTATTTTTTCCGTGAAAAAGAAGTCGTAATCGTAGGCGCTGGT
>JBCAWW010000163.1:0-8866 GCA_038534415.1 Bacteroidota bacterium
AGCTGATTGTCTTGCCCTACTCTATCGTAGCGCTCAGCACGTACACTACCCCAGTCCTGCTTTCCGTCTTCTGTGTTTTCCCATACTTGTACAAACACTTCATCACCTTGAGTAGTGATTTTTAGATCAGAGATAGGGGCATCATTATTACTCCAATTACCGGCAAAAGAGGAAACCCCATTTACAAATGCCGTATTGGCGAGAAAAACTATGAGCAGGAAAATTATTGGTTTTAGGAGGCGATACTTCATATAATGAAACTTACGTAAACAAAAGTAAGGGGTTCAAATAGTTCAATTCAATAAGTGTTCCAGCTTATCGAAATATTGAAGCCCATGTTAGAGTTTCACTAAAAACGAACGAAAAACCATGCCGTTCTTATCTAACGGTTGGGTGAATAGTCTAAATTGGGCGTTAAACAGTAGCATTTAGCACCTTGGATATTTAGCTTTTCGCATCTAGTTTAGCAATATGCTGTGGCCTACTATCCAACAAACCGTTGCCAATACCATCGCAACTCACCAACTTTTGAAGCGGACTGACCGCGTTTTGGTGGCGATTTCTGGTGGTCCAGACTCTGTTTTACTAGCCTATACCCTGATTCAATTGGGTTATGAGGTGGGTTTAGCACACGTCAATTACAACCTTAGAGCAGAAGCTTCAGATGGCGAAGAACAGCTAGTACGTCGCTATGCCAAAAGCTGGCAGGTCCCCGTTTATGTCCAAAATGTAGATACCAAAGCCCATGCGATCGTCAAGCAGCTTTCTTTTCAAGATGCCGCTCGTAAACTTCGCTATACCTTTTTCGAGCAACTAATGGCAGAAGAAGGCTACACCCACTGTGCCACTGGACACCAGGCTAATGATCAAATCGAAAGCGTCCTGATGTCCTTATTTAAGGGCAATAGTCCTCAGGTGCTCAAAGGTATTCCAAGGGCTAGAGGTCCCTATATCCGCCCTCTCCTAGATTTGAGTCGTACGGATGTTTTGAACTGCCTCGCAGAACTAGGCCTCGCATATGGAGTGGACCATACCAATGACGAAAACCACTATCTCCGCAATCAATTTCGCAACCAAGTCATCCCTGTCCTGCACCATATCAATCCTTCTGTAGGCGACCAAATCATTGCAAGACATGATTGGTATCAGCAACAAAACGCCTTCCTCAAAAAGGTGATGGACCAATGGCTATCGCGTTCTTTGAGCGAAGAAAAAGGGGGAAGCCTGCTAAATTGGACTGATTTTGTTCTAGAGTTTGGGACGGCCCAGTTACCTCTTTTGTTGATCGCCGCCGGCGAACGCTGGGCTTGGCATGGGCACGCCCTTTGGAGATTGCTTGAATTGATAGAGGCTCAAAAAGGGAAGTTTATCGAAAAAGAAGGCGAACGGATTTATCGGCACGAACTAGGTTTATTTTTTCAAAAAAAGCCGGCCTCAACAGCATTGCGAACGATAAAACTTCCTTCTATCCCTAAATTGGGCACTCTCCGCTTTGGCGACCGCAAAATCCACTTATTACACCCCGTCAAAGGGCCTTACAGCTTCGGAGATCCAAGCACGCTCTACCTCAATAGTGCAGCCATCCAATTACCGCTTGAGATTCGTCCTTGGCAACAAGGCGATAAAATGCAACCCTTTGGCATGAAAGGCGTCAAAAAGCTCAGCGATATCTTTGTAGATCAGAAATACAGTCTATTTCAAAAAGAGCAAGCCATCGTCTTTGTCGATCAAAAACAAGTCGTTGCGCTCTCGGATTTTAGGATAGCAGATGAACTCAAAGTGGATAATCAGACAAAATCAGTCCTAAAAATTGTCATCGAAGATCAATTTTGAATTTGAGAAGTCATCCTAGGCTGCGCATATTTGCAATATGAAAATTCTTGTAGGGATACTTTTGGGCCTTAGCCTATTCTTTTTTGCCTGTGATGATGAAGCTGTAGTTGAGGAGCAGGAGACCAAAATAAGTGTGGATTCTGTCTCCATGGGGCCTGCTGCTCAGCTTTTAGCCCTTAAAAAACAAATAGATTTGAGTCCTAAGAGTTATCAACTCTTCGAGGAACGCTCCCAAGTATATTATAGCATGGATAGTCTGCCCCAAGCAGTTGCGGATATCAACAAAGCTATCGAGTTATTTCCGAAGGGAGCAGATCTCTATTACCTCCGCGGCTTTTATGCCTTTGTCCAAGACGATAGCATGCAAGCCATGGATGACTATCAGGCGGCAGCCAAGCTGGGTACCGAAAATCCAGAAAACTACTATCAAATGGGACAGTTGTTTTTCTTTCAAAACAACGATGAAATGGCCATGCGGCTTTACCAACAGGCAGAAGCGCTCAGTCAAAACGAGCCCATCTACATTTTTGCGCAAGGCTTTTTGCACGAAAAAAGAAACAATAAGCAGGCCGCTCTGAGGGAGTATTTGCGTTCGCTGGAAGCGGACAGCAGCTTTGCCAAAACGCGCTTACAGCTCCACGATCTCTATCTCGATGGATATAACAATGAATTAGCAGCCGTTGAACAGATTCGAGAATTATTGCTTTATCATCCGACCCATCCCTTGGGGCGCTTTTATATGGGCAACTATCATATGCGCCGTCTATTGGCAATGACGGATCGTTCGCTCAGCGAATCTTATAAGGAAGAAGCAAATGAGGCAGTCATGCATTTTTCGATTGCCTTGAATAAATCTCCCCAGTTTTTGCAAGCGCACTACAACCGTGGCTTTGTGTATTTCTTGGCTCAAAACATAGACAAGGCGCTAGAAGATTTTCAGGAGGCGATAAAAATAGACCCCCAACATCAAGCTTCACTCTTGATGCTAGGGGACATATTTTACAATTATCAGGATCTCGCAACGGCTAAGTCTTATTATGAGCGAGCAATCGAGGCGGATCCCAACAATCCAGATATCGAACAAAAGTTGGCCGAATTAGAAGAAATCCTCTAATGGCCTAAGTTGACGGCCCAAGAGCCGGGAGTTTCTAGTTTGAAATCCGCAATCACGTCAAGTTCCTCGGATAGGAGGCGATCCTGCACTCGGTATTCGACAAATACTTTTAAAGGAAACTTCGGATCAAAAATGATCAATCGTGAAGGGCCCTGCATATCATAACGTCCACTGGAGATATTGATATTGAGTCCCAGGATTTGAGTAGCTGCAGAGATATTGATTTCCACGCGGTTTTCACGATCATCTATCAACTTGATAGAATTACGACTCACGTGTCGCATACGTGCAATCGAATATTCGCCTTTTAGGATATCCTTGACAAACTGATCATTTTTCCAGCTAGTCCAGCGGCTATTGTCGGTGACCTCCACTTCTCCGGCTCTCCGCATATACCCTTTGCCGTGTCTTTTACCTTTTTTAAACTCTCCGATATACTCGTCTCCATTGGCGTAAGTCAGTCGACCTTTACCATGTGGTAGGCCATTTTTAAACTCGCCCATATATTCATCTTTACCGATTGCTTTGCCGCGACCGTGTGCATAGCCATTTTTACAATCGCCTTCATATACTCCTTGGAGATTACCTGCAGAGACACTACAATTGTTGGTGTCGTTCGGCGAAGCCGGGAAAAAATAAAGACTAAGCGCTAATAGCGCCAGCAGTGGAGAATAGTACTTCATAGAATTGGAGTTTGTTAGTATAAAGGAATTTACAGCATTTCTGCCATAAATCACAGTCCAAGGACCGAGAGACCTTGCTCAAAAACAATATCCACAGGTATCCCAGCATCGCCCAGACGATCAAGATCTGCCTGAAGTTCTGCTCCTACTAAGCCCATTTCATCCGTCAATTTTTTGACACCATCATAATCGCCATCTCCCTGTAGAGTCAAAATCTTTTCAGAAAGAGAAGCCATGGCTTTTTGCATGCCATCAAAATCAACTCGGTAAGTGCCGGTCTCAGCATCACGCGTAATAGCGCCTTCCTTCATAAAGTGATTGAAGCGAACCATATTGGCTTTGCCATGCGCGCTAGACGCGCCAAAACGAATGGATCGAAAAATAGATGCCACAAAGGTTACATAGTTGTCCATCAACTCTCCTTCTGGAATTTCGCCCTTTTCAAATAGTTGAGTAACCATATAAAGACCGAGTACGTCTGCTTTTCCCTCTTCTAAGGCGGAGGCAAGCTCTTTGAGAGATTCCCGCACTTTGCCTTTACCGTTGATCGTTTCTTTGATCCCTAGCCCGTGAGCCACTTCGTGGAACATCGTATTGCCAAAGAATGCATCGAAAGTAATGTGCTTACGCTGGTCCTCAGCAATCAGCAAACCCGACAAAGGCACCAATATCTTATCAAATTTAGCACGCATAGCGTTTTTGAGCTGTAGGCGACGCGTCCCATGGCTCAATTGCACTTCCTCATCATTGGGAAGGTTAACGGCGATCGTTTTACTCCCCGCATTACAATCTCCTGCATAATAGACCACATCGTACGCACCTAGCTGTGAGTTACGACCGGGAGTCTCCTGCTTATAGGCATCCGGCACAGGAAGGCCTTTTTGCAAGTCAGGCAAGAAGCTCGCATAACGCTCCAGGCGCTTGGTCCAAGACTTATCCTTGACAAGAATATAGCTTTCATGAGCCGCTTTATAGCCAAATAGTTGATCTTCATAAGTCTCAATAGGGCCTATGATCACATCGATACCATTGTCTTGCATTTCCATCCAAGCGATATCACTGGCTTTATAATCATCACTCAGGAGTGCTTGAGCCCGTAGCTTAAGGTATTTTTTCAAGCTCTCTTGCTCTGCAAGTACGGCTACATTAGCATTGAGGATATCCGCTACTTTCCAGATTTGCTCTGAGTAAGCTTTATGATAAGGCAGGGTCATAAGCTTTCCGGTATCATCACGGCGTAGCAAAGTGTACAGACTCGTTTTACTAGGATCATCAAAGGCTTCAAACTCCTCCTTTGTCATATCAGAAGGATAAAAATTAGCGCCTAGGGGCTTCTCTCCTACTCCATCAATAAAGGGTTTATTGGCAGCCAAGCGATCCCAAGGACCGTAATTGATTTTCATAAAAGCGCGCTCATCCTCGCTCAGCGCCATAGTCGCCAATTTGTCGGCGATTTCTGTCGGGAGGGCTTCCTCTTGAAATAACTGGTCCATGATCTTTGCTGCTGGAATTAGCAGACTGATCATTTGTTTTTCGTTTTCGCTTAACTGACTTAGATCGGTTGTCAGTCGGACACTTTCGTAAATGCCCAATCGATCGGCGACATAAGCATTTTCCGAACTATTCTCCGTTGAGTTGCTCGTATTTTGTTGGCAAGCGCTGAGGCTGACCAAGCATATCATAATCCAAAGAATTCTCTTCATAAGTAGATAGTAGATAGGTTTTAGGTTTGCGTAATTTACTTAAATTAGAAAAAAACCCATTATGCGCGCCCTAAGCTTTGCTCTGATTTTAATCAGCCTCTTCGGTTGTACCGAACCGGCTCCTCCTCCCAGCCCTCCCAATATCGTTTTTATTTTAGCCGATGATTTGGGTATTGGCGACCCCCAAATCTACAATCCTAAGAGTGCGATACCGACGCCAAATATGGATCGATTGGGTAATGAGGGTATGCGATTTACCGATATGCATACGCCCTCAGCGGTTTGTACGCCAACTCGCTACGGAGTTTTGACGGGGCGTTACGCATGGCGGTCTAGACTCAAATCGGGAGTGCTCGTAGGGCAAGATCCACCTTTGATTGAACCCGAACAAACCACCATTGCCGAGATGTTACAGGCACAGTCTTATCATACTGCAGTGATTGGCAAATGGCATCTTGGCTTAGGCTGGCAAAAAAAACATGAAAAGGACCCTATTGCTTATGGTTCTCCTTGGTTCGTGGATTCACTGAATATCGACTTCAATCTACCTCTTACCGATAGTCCCAATGATCACGGGTTTAACTATAGCTACATCATTCCCTCAAGTTTGGACATACAGCCTTATTGCTATATAGAAGATCATAAAGTACTAGGACTACCGATGGCGTTCACCGAAGGGGTAGCCCAAGACACGGCCGGCAGAGGAGTATTTTGGCGTTATGGCGAGCGAGCCAGTACCTTTTCTTTTGAAGGCGTACTAGATCATATTGGCGATAAAACAGTGCAATATTTAGGAGAGAGAAGCGAATCTTCACAACCCTTTTTCCTGTACTTACCTCTGACTGCACCTCATACTCCTTGGCTACCTGGCAAAGCCTATGCAGGCAATAGTCAGGCGGGCACATATGGAGACTTTGTTTCGCATGTAGACCATATTTTAGGCCGGGTACTAGATAAGCTAGATTCTACGGGTTTGGCAAAAAACACCATTGTCGTCTTCACCTCTGACAATGGGGCGCATTGGACCCCCAAGGATAAATCTAGGTTTGCGCATCGCGCCAACGCCCAATTGAGAGGACAGAAAGCTGATATTTGGGAAGCAGGGCACAGAGTACCCTTTTTTATCAAATGGCCAGGTATCATCCCCGCTCAAAGTGTAAATAATACCACTACTTGCTTGACGGACTTTATGGTTACGGCACAGCAGATTGTCGGCGCAGATTTATCTCCCGACGCGGCCGAGGACAGCTATGATCTTAGTCCTTTATTGAGGGGCGAAGATTTGGCCAGTCCACGCCCTCCTGTGGTGCATCACTCCCTGGCTGGGCACTTTGCGATTCGTGATGGTGATTGGAAGTTGATTTTACGACCAGGTTCTGGCGGTTTTTCTCAACCCAAAGCCCCAGAAGGAGAAAACGGTCAGCTTTATCAATTAGAACGCGACCCCCAAGAACAGAGCAATCTCTATCCTGACTATCCAGATAAAGTGGCTGAACTAAAACAAAAACTAGCGGAAATAACAGGTCTAGAACCTAACAATCCACCAACTCCCTAGATCATGAAACTTCTCTTTTTTTTCTTGACTACCTTGGTTTTTTTGGCCGGCTGCGCCGAACGCGAAGACAAAATGCCTGCATCGGTTTATGTAACGATAGAGGATTTTACCCATCAGTACGCACCGGGCAGTAACAAAAGTTTGCCCATAGCGATCAAAACCTATGGCCAAGCTTGGCAAGGAGAAATCCAACTGGCACTCTTGCAAAATGATTCCGTATTACAGCAATGGCAGCAATCCTATCAAGCAGCGGCGGATACCAGTCAACTCACTCAAATTGAGATTCAATTGCCGCAAGCGGAAGGAGTTTACCACCTACAAGCTAGCATCCAAAACTTTGCGAATGAACCCGTCCTAAGTCGCAGGCTCATTGAAGTAAAGACGCCTGTGCGTGTAAAAATCAATTAATCCCAATCTGGGCCACCCGCTGGATTTACCAAACGACCTGCTGCGCTACCGAGGGCCGAAATTTGTGCCATTTCATTTTCGTTTAACTCAAAATCGAAAATCTCCATATTCGCTTTCAAATTGCGGACCTTGCCAGTCCGTGGAATGGCAATACAATTTTGCTGCATTAGCCAGCGGAGAGTAATCTGAGTCTCATGTTTGCCGTATGTATCGGCAATTGACTTAATGGTCGGATTTCCGATCACTTTTCCTTGAGCAATAGGACTATAGGCAGTAAGTGAGATATCATTTTGCCTCATAAAAGCCAGCAGTTTGCTTTGGTCTAAGAAAGGATGGTATTCAACCTGGTTGGTAAACACTTTGATACCCGCCGCTAAGCATTTTTGGAGCAGAGCGATAGGAAAGTTACTCACCCCAATGTGCTTGGCCCAAGCATTGTCTTGAGCCTTTTGCAAAGACTCGAGAGATTCTTCAAGCGGGATATTGCGATTGGGCCAATGAATCAGGAGTAAATCTACATAGTCCAAGCCCAAATCCTCAAGACTTTGTTCAGTTGAACTCAAAAAGTCCGCCTTGCCAATACTGCCTTGCCGCACCTTAGTGGTGAGAAAAATCTCTTCTCTTGCTATACTTGATTGCTGTATAGCTTTGCCGACTTCCTTTTCATTGTCATAGTATTGGGCCGTATCGATATGGCGATAGCCTGCCGCTAAGGCAGCTCCAACCATTTCCACAGCAAGCTCCCCTCGGATATCCCAAGTACCATAACCTAAGGCAGGAATGCTCGCATTATTTTGTTTATAAACAGGAATCATATTTGCATCTTTTTCACAGAACCCGAACCT
The DNA here is from genome assembly GCA_038534415.1 of Bacteroidota bacterium. Taxonomy (GTDB): domain Bacteria; phylum Bacteroidota; class Bacteroidia; order J057; family J057; genus JBCAWW01. Next base: position 8,142 of record JBCAWW010000163.1, read on the forward strand.
AAGCAAGAAAGTTATAAGCAACAAAAAAAGGAGGCTAAGCAAAGCTTAACCTCCCGGCAAAAATTATAACGGAAACTATCTTTTTATGACTCGTCCACTGCTCGAAGAGCTTGAGCGACTGCTTTCAGTAGCACGTCTTTGCTGCTCTTGCTGGGCCTTTTGACGCGCTTCGGCGGCACGGCGTTCTTGCTGAGCTTGGGCCGCACGACGCTGTTCTGCTTCCCGACGAGCTTGCTGGGCTTGGGCTTCGCGACGCTGCTCTGCTTGGCGACGAGCTTGCTGGGCTTGGGCTTCACGACGCTGCTCTGCTTGGCGACGGGCCTCTGCCTCACGACGAGCTTGCTGGGCTTGGGCTTCGCGACGCTGCTCTGCTTGGCGACGAGCTTCTGCCTCACGGCGCTCCTGCTGAACTTGAGCCGCACGACGCTGCTCTGCTTGGCGACGAGCTTCTGCTTCACGACGTTCCTGCTGAACTTGAGCCGCACGACGCTGCTCTGCTTGGCGACGAGCTTCTGCCTCACGACGTTCCTGCTGAACTTGAGCCGCACGACGCTCTTCTGCTTGGCGACGAGCCTCTGCCTCACGACGTTCCTGCTGAACTTGAGCCGCACGACGCTGCTCTGCTTGGCGACGAGCCTCTGCCTCACGACGTTCCTGCTGAACTTGGGTCGCACGGCGCTCTTCTGCTTGGCGACGAGCCTCTGCCTCACGACGTTCCTGCTGAA
>JBCAWW010000164.1:0-8856 GCA_038534415.1 Bacteroidota bacterium
CTTTTTCGGCCAACATGGAGCCTAGGCCATCATACGCATAGGCAAGTGAGCCTTCATCCTTGGCATTTTGGAAATGATCGATGGACTCTTCAAAGCATACCTTAGCCAATCCAAAATCATCTAGGTACCAACCAAATAAAATCCCGTAAGCCTCACTAATCCGCCCTGCGAGAATATCAGAACCAACAATTTGATTGAGTGAATCCGCTTTTTGCAAACAGTAGTTAACACTATCGGCATCGTGAAACTGCAAAAAACTGATCTGAACTAAGGTCTCAATTTTTGCGGCATTATCTCCTAAAGAGTGATACTCATACCATAAGCTATCGACTAAGGAGGCCTTAGCGCTGCTTAGTCCTATCCCTAAAAAGAGATAGAGAAAACAAAATGACCATTTTGAATGAAGGATGCGCATTGATTAGCATTACATATGTTCAGATGTATATTACGCCAATCAGAATTTTATCTCAATTCATAAAGCCCTCTGTTCTTACGCCTTAAAATCCCAACAAAACACCCCCTAATCGCTCTATCATCTCAGCTGAGATGTCAATATGAGTAACAAATCGGATGTATCCATGGCCAAATGGTGCCGCGAGAATATCTTTCTCCCGCAAGCGAAAAAGCACCGTCTCTACATCATATCGCTCTGGATCGGCTTGGAAACAAATGATATTAGTCTCGACTGGCATTACGTCTTTGACCCAATCACAATCGGCCAAAATCTTCCCAATGATGGCTGCGTGCTGGTGGTCTTCGGCTAAGCGTTCCACATGGTGGTCCAAAGCATAAATCCCTGCCGCTGCAAGCATACCCGCCTGCCGCATCCCCCCTCCCATCAGCTTGCGAATGCGCATCGCGTCAAAACGTTCCTCTTCTTTTAATAGAAGTACAGAGCCGACGGGCGCTCCTAAACCTTTGGAGAGGCAAACAGAGATCGTATCAAAATACTTTCCATATTCTTTGGGAGAATCCCCAGTGGCTACGAGTGCATTGAACAAACGGGCTCCATCTAGATGCAACCGTAGGCCATGTTCTCGACAAAACATACTAATATTGGCGATCTGGCTGAGTTTATAACAACTCCCGCCTCCTTTATTGGAGGTGTTTTCGAGGGCGACCAGGGAGGTACGAGGAAAATGTTGATCCGCAGGATTGACCGCAGCTTTTACCATGTCCACATTTAGGCGGCCTCGATCGCCTTTGAGTAATTTTACGGAGGCTAATGAATTGGCCGCAATGCCACCGCCTTCGTAGAGATAAATATGGGCGGTTTCATCACAGATCACCTGGTCTTGTGGACGGGTCGAAAGTCGGATCGCCATCTGATTGCACATGGTGCCCGAAGGACAAAATAAAGCAGCACTAACACCAAAAAGCGCAGCCATCTTTTCTTGTAGCGCGTTGACCGAAGGGTCCTCTCCCCATACATCATCTCCTAATGGAGCCTCCATCATGGCGGCTTTCATCGGAGCAGTGGGTAGGCTAAGCGTATCGCTTCGTAAATCAATAGTCATAGAAAACAGGTACTTTGGCGATACAAGTTATACAAACGTAGAAAATATTTGCAGCCTCAATCGATACTTCCTAATATGCCTATTCATGAAACGTCTCATTCCACGCAAACAAGGCAACTCTAAAGGCAAAGGTCTCCGTCTCATACGCAGCAAAGGGAGCATCACAGGTGTGAGCGCCGGACTAGCCGAATACTTTGGTATCGAAGTCCGCAATGTAAGGATCGCTGTTGCTGCTATTACGGGCTTTATATTCGTTACCGGAGGCGGTATCTTCAAATTATTGGGCTTTGCAATCTATGCTGGCTTAGCGGCATTTTTGTCGAGAGAAGGTAAAAAAGAGGCCATCTTCGATGAACGCCGCCTCTTAGAAGCTGAAGAAATCGAAACAGTTGAACCCGCTTCTAATGAGGAAGCACTGCTTCTATGCCCCAATTGCAATACTGTTTCCAAACCAAACTCTGTCTTTTGTCACAATTGTGGCTCCCGCCTATGAATCGCAAAATACTACGCCCACTGTATTCGGGTGAATACGAACACCCCTTTGATCGCGAAGCCCTCAAGCGCCTCGAGCGTACCCGTGGCTTAGAGCTTTTGACCAATCGTTTGCTCGACTATGGTCTTGAGAAATACTTACGGATCAAACATACAGGGGACAACATTCGGATTACCAACAATAATATTCCTGAACTATACGGCATCCTACTTGAAGCCTGCAAACTCCTAGATGTCAGGCAGGTACCGGAGCTTTATATTCAATTAGAAGATAAGATTCAATCGTTCACCAGCGGTGAAAAGAAAAGAGTAATCGTCATCAGTAGTGGCGCCGTAGACCTCCTAAGTAGGCCGGAACTGCTGTTTTTGATGGGAAGAGAATTGGGACACATCAAAAGCAATCATGTCTTTTATCGCATGATGGCTGACTCGCTACAGATTGTTTCTCAGTTGATCAGCGATGTGACCCTTGGTTTGGGCAATCTGCTTTCTATGCCGATCCAAGTGGCTTTGATGTATTGGTATCGCATGTCGGAGTTTACGGCTGACAGAGCCGGTTTGCTGGCTTGTCAAGACCCTGAAATAGCAGGAGAAGCCTTTATCAAAATTGCGGGCTTGCCCCAAAAATATCACGGTCGGGTAACGGTCAAGGATTTACGGGACCAGGCCAAAGACTTTGAAGATTTACAGGAGAGTAATTTCGACAAGCTCATACGCTTTGCGGCGGGCTATGAAGATCCACAGCCTTTTACGATTATCCGCGCTGCGGAACTCTTTAAATGGGTCCAAAGAGGGGACTATGATAATATCATAGAAAATAAAGCAGCCAAGATCCAATCCGAAATGGCCAATTGTTGGAATTGCGAGTCCCCCTACACCAAAGATGAAAAGTATTGCCGGCAATGTGGCGTAGAATTAGCCAAGCCTAAAAAGGGGAAAGATATTTAAGGCTTAGAGATGCTATGTTAAAAGCCAATCAAATGACCAGAAACAAATAGAGAAATCGCAATCATTTAGCGCCTTGAGCGGGCAAAGGATCGGACAAATACCTTCATAAAATTCAAACCCTCCGTCAGCAAAATCCGAAGGTTCACCTTGCTGAAAACAACTCCTTCCCGAAGCTTTACTTCATAAGCTTGCATTTTGAGCTCCTTGCGGCGGTCTACCAAAAAGATAAACTCCAAATCCGCTAAATATCTGGAGATCGTCGTCTGCAAGAAAAGTTGGCGTGCTTCCTTTTTAAAGCCTTTTAGGCCGCATTGGGTATCGGTGATGGAAATTCTTAAAAAAGTTCTTGCCAACCATCGCAAAAAGCGAGAAATCCGCACCCGTCCCTGTGGCAGGTGAGCATAATAGCTACTGTCCTTGATCCCAATCGCCACATCCGTTTCCCCTACTGCCAAAGCAAAGTAGAGCTTTTCTAGGCTGGCAAAAGTGTAAGGAAAATCAATATCCGTAAAGATCGTAATGGGCGCCGTAGCGGCGGCTACTCCGGCACGTAAAGCAGCTCCTTTGCCTTGATTGATCTGCTGATCCAAAAACAAAAAAGCCGGTAACTTCTCTTCCAATTGCTCGATCGCCCAAGGAGGCACGCCTCCGGGAGTTCCATCATTGACCACTATGATTCGGTGAGAGATCGGCGTCTCGCGTTGAGCCAGAAACTCACTAGCTTCAATAATACGGTCGGTCCATCCTTCTGGAGGCCGATAACAGGGAAGTACGATATCGAGCTTATGCTCACTCAAGGTAGTAGTTGTTATACATCAAACGGTGTGGAGCAGGACTCTCCCACCAAACTTGGCTGTTTTCGGGCTGTAGTAAAAAGGACTCTGCCTGAGGCCCGCGATGCTGCAAGTATATTCGAACCCGATTGCCGGGTTTTTGGACCCTAAAGTAATGCTCCACTAAAGTATGCTGGTCAAAAACGGTTTGTCCAAACATAGTAGGGATTTCCTGCCAATGCACTTGCTCTCCGGCACTATCCAATTCCTGATAATACAAGACCGGAAAGCCCGAAACCTCTTGCCTTACTTTCATCCAAGCCGAAGCATGATAGCGCAGAGAATCGGGAATAATATCATCAAAGAGTACCAACTGCTCGTTTTCTAACTCAGTTTGCATCTCTGATCCAAAAGCACTTGGCTCACCCTTATCAAAGGTATTGAGCACGGCTTTGCCGAACGCTTGGTTGATATACAAACCTGGCTGCACTTGCCGTAGACTGTCCTTTTCGGCAGCAAATTGCTGGACTAAGGCTTCTTTGTCCGAGCGCAATTTGTCAATAGGCATCCTAAAGAGGCCAAAGCGGCCTTTGCGTATGAGGAGTTCTGCATCTTCGATGAACGCTTGCTCACGGAGACTGATCGGCACATCAAATTCATGTAGGATCAAAAAGGGCTTAGCATTAGGCAGACTATCAAGGACCGCTTTATCGATATGCGGACCAGACATCAATTGCAGTAAGTCAATCGTCTGCTGATAGGAAGTACGCGACATACTGCCACAAGCCATCGGCAAAGCTGTATTGAAGGCGAGTTTGTAAACCCTGGCGGTAGTAGGCCCTGTCTGCCAGCGCGGCACAAACTTATCAGAACCAATCAAAAAGTAAGGAACCGGGATCACCGCCTGAAATTCATCGACACTACTGCCAGCCTCTTCTAGCCACTGGGCAAAATCGGGCTCTGCATTGGCAAAGACATTATCGCCACGGGATTGTTTGACAATATTGGCGTGTAAGTCTAAATGAATCGCAGCTTCAAAGCCCCAAAGGATCAGTGCTACCGCAATCAAGCCTAAGCCAATCCCCTTTATCCCTTTTCGCGCGGTCAAACGATAAAGGCGGTGTAAGTAGACCGCGGCATACATGGTAAAGACATAATAAAAAACCCAGCTAAAGCGTCCCAAGGAGCGAAACTGACGCAAAGGCTTGAGGATATCGAGCAAGAACTCCATATTCCAACGAAAGGGTATCGCCATGGCAAAGATCAATACCAAGACCGATGCCCAAAGGGCCGGACGAAGCGTTCCCGATAAGGCGGGCATAAACATACGCTTCCATCTACGCTTGATCGCATGTCTGCCCATGCGCCAAAGCGTAAGGATCGCAACCCAAGTAGCCGTAAAGCCTACATAACTAAACGCCTCTACTTCGGGCCGCTTCCACTCATGCACAAAACGATGCCACGCTTCCCAAAGCGCACCCTGCACTGGCAAGAAGACTGCCTCCAGACGCGCCCGGTAATAAAAGAATCCTGATGGCACTGGCGGACGATCGTTGACCGTATCAGTGATCGCCATAAAAAGTTGAAAAATTATCAGGGGAAGGAGCAAAAGGAGGACCGCTTGGACCAATTTGGTCCGGCGAAAGGAGCGTTCGCGAGTAGCGGGAATAGCCTGTAGCCCCAAAAAAGCGAAGCCAAAGATGCTGCCCATCAAGAGATAATAAGGATGGATCAAACCTCCTAAAAAGAGCCATAACAAACTCATTGCCGTGGCTAGCCAGGGTCGAGGGCCTTCAGTCATGCGGATCAAACTCCACCAGAGTACCGGCAAATAGGCCACATAGGCCAAGGCGTAGTGTCCCGCGAAGCGGTGGATCTGAGGACTCAGCAAAGCAATAATAATGGCAACTGGCACCGCATACCAAGCGGGCAAACGATAATGCCGCCCGATGCGATACATCATATACATCGCCAAGATCAATGACCAGAGTACCAGGCTATTGAGTACCGCCACCGTATGATCAGCGATAGGATAGATATGGTCATCTACCAGATTGATCAGCCACGAAAAGAGGGGTTGGTTGTCCGTAAAAGAGACGTGTTCACCAAAAGGATAATTCATCCCCGTGAAGTGAGTACCACTATCAAACTGAACAAACCAAGCTGGAGTAAAGTAATTTTTGAGCCCATCCATACTCCCACCGAGTAAATACTCGTTGGGGTCCCAAACGGCCTGTCCGAAAAACAGATCGAGAATCCATATACCAAGGCCCAAAAGGACCAAGACGGGTAGATATGATTGGACAAAGCGCGTACGCATACGCGCCAAAATTAGTACCAATACAGCTTAATCCAAATCAGGATTCCAGAGAAAGACCATTCGGTGCTGATTGTTGTCATAATAGATGTAGAGATCTTGGCCGTTTCGCTCAAAAGCATTAGCCGTTTCGAAGGCGTCCCAAAAGCGTTCGGCCCAGTCAGGATCTCGTTTGAGGCTACCGGCAAATTCGGTGGTCTCCATGGTACCGTCTTCATAGAGGCGGTACTTGCCATAAAATGGATTGACAACCGTTTCGCCTTCAAATTTGCCCCGTTTCCCCTTATCGGTAAAAGTGATTTTGACGGGTTTGGGTACGTGTTCGGGTTTGAGGTAGCGTTCGCCAGTGGCGAGATCCTCATAATACTGGAGGTCCCAAGTCCCAGAAAGGCTTTCGTGAACTTCGAGAGGGGCACAGGAGATCAGCACACTACATAGGGTGCAGCAAAGCAAGATTGTTCGCATGGAATTACAAGATTTTATTACAAGTATTGTAAATGTGATGATTTCGTAACAAACCCAAAAGCAAGTTTCTGCCTAATTCTTGCGTCTATTTCGCCGGAGAGATCAGGGCTTAGTAAGCGAGGCAAGGATTTAAATGGCTAAATTAGTCGCTGAGAGAACGATTAGTACCTATGTTGCGATATTTCATCTGCTTGCTTTGTGGCTGCTTCCTTACACCTGTTGAGGCACAAATTCGTGTCTTGGCACTCGGCAATTCGATCACCCAAGGTCGTTCGGGCTTTCCTTCTTATCGGCATGCGCTCTGGGAAATGTTCCAAGCAGCGGAGATTGAAGTGGACTTTGTGGGCAGTGTCAATGCGCCTTTTTTGTGTGAGGAGGATGCGAGCGAGGGTTTTGATCCGGATCATGAGGGACATTGGGGCTACCGCATCGATCAGATTTTGGCACACGATGGCAATCATCAAAACTGTATCGCCACAACCGAGCAAGGCGGCTTACAGCAATGGCTGAAAGGCTATACGGCAGACATTGCCTTGATCCACTTGGGGACGAATGACCTCTTTCAAAAGTCTTGGTTTGAATCAAGCGAATCCTTGCTCAGCACTACCCTAGCCGAATTGGACAGCGTCATCTCTTTGCTCCGCGAGGACAATCCACGGATCATTCCCTACCTGGCTCAACTCATCCCCGTCAATGATCCTTCCACCCACCAGTTGATCATTCGCTACAATCAAGCACTCAAAAATTGGGCCTTGCAGCGTCAATCTCTGCAATCCCCACTGGTTTTGGTGGATCACTACAGCGGCTTTGACTGGGAAAAAGACACCTACGATGGCGTCCATCCCAATGCTATTGGCGCAAAAAAGATGGCCAGCAAATGGTTTACCGCTATCACAAGTCCTTTGTCTGCCGCTGCGCGGAACGCTCAACTCTCTCATTGGCAATCGACGGTATGGATACCCGAGAGGCTGCGTTCGGCGAATAGCCTGACCGTCTTTGATAAACAAGGCCAAATAGTCTCTCAAAGCAATCAAATCCCCCTAACAATAGACCTATCTAACTGGCAATCAGGCTTATATTATTTTGTTTTTGAAGGCCCCGAGCCTATTGTTCGCAAAATTTGGCGGTAACTTCGGTTTAGAAAACGAATTTAGGATTGTACGAATCCACCACCGTATTTATACTTATTTCTTTATGGGGTTTCACCTAATTAGGGCCATTTTTTTGGCAAGCTGATCTGTATCACCTATGTTTAGTTCAAGTACACCAAATATTTGACAGACTAAAACAAGCCTTAATTATGAAAACTTTGCTCTATCTATTGATAGCCCTAATTAGCCTATCATTAGTTGCCTGTATTGATACCAACCCAAAAGGACCTATTAGCAAAGGCCCAATTCAAGACACAGTAAAAATAGAAATTCCCAAACCTGACCTTCCAGATTCATTACTAGCCTTGATTCCTGCCGGTGGAAAATTGCCATCGTTTTACGTAAATAAAAGTATAACAAGCCTAGCAATGTTTACGGAAGCCTCAAGCTCAAATTGCGACCCTGGTGGAGAGAACACAATTGATAACGATGAAGGTACCTGGAGACAAAACTGGATAAATAAGTGGGTCCCAAAAAATGGTGAAAGATGGGACTTAAAGCTAAGTGATAACACGCTGGGGCCCAATTGGATAGTTGACCGATCTCGTTTACCCGAACGGGTTGGCAATTATGATTACTTCAGGATTTATTTTGGGTTTGTCTCTTCTTGTACCCAAGACGAGAATATGATTTGCCTTTTTTATAAGCCCTTAGATGACAACTGTAACCCCGTCGCAGGCTGTCCCTATATGTTCCAGGATACTCAAGGTTCTGCTCATTATTGCTTAGGAGAGTGTCCTGGTGTAGATCCCAATACAGGCGGCGATACGCATGCTTCAGTGACATGGGCGGCCGATAAAACGAAAGCCTTTAGAGAGTTATATGGCCTAAGCGATGAAGCAGGAGGCAATGTTTATACTGCCCCCTCTGGGGACAAATTTACCATGCCGCTGGCTTTCACCTACAGTACAGAATCTTTTTTAAGCCTAATCAGTACTGAACAAACTTGGCTTTATGCTCACATGGGACTAAATGAAACGGCACCAGGCGAATATGAGCTCAAACTCATATTTAAAGACGACCCGAATCATCCCAATACGATTGAGCCAGGAGAGGAAGATGCGCATTATGTAGATTTTGCCGCACCTTGTCCCCAAGTATGCGGTACTCAGGATGCAATCCTAGGCATCTAGTAATGACAAACTATTGCCTTAATCAACCAGAAGAAATACTTCCATAAAATTGATTAGGAC
>JBCAWW010000165.1:0-8830 GCA_038534415.1 Bacteroidota bacterium
TGAGAAAACCACCCAGCAAGCTAGGCATAAGGTAAAGCGAAAGGCAGTTTTCATGAAGAGGGGATTTATTTTCCCCCTTAAAGTACTACCATTTCCTTTTTATGTTGGGCTCTTAACACAAACTTAATCTGCAGCAGTGCCCTTCGGTTCGGGTATATTTGCGTGTAGAAGTAATAGAAATAACAGCATTCCCTTGGCAGGGAAAACACAATCGTATAAATTGATTTTTATGTATCAACTCCTTCGTACGCTACTCCTGATAGCCATCATACTTCCGCTAGGTCTCCAGGCACAACAGTTTAATCGTTGCAGCACGGTATTTATGGATTCCCTTAGACATGTCCACAACCCTCAACTCCCCAATCGTCAGGACTTTGAGCGTTGGCTAAAGCCGAGGATGCAAACGATGGCAAATGCGACCCAAACCAGAGAAGTGATTACCATTCCGGTCATCGTACACATTGTGCATGACAACGAATCAGTAGGAATTGGGCGCAACATTTCTCAGGCGCAGGTACAATCACAAATTGACGTGCTCAATGAGGATTTTCGTCGCGCAATGGGTACCCCCGGATTTAATGCTGATCCTGATGGAGCCGATGTAGAAATAGAATTTTGTTTAGCGACAATAGATACCAATGGCAATGTGCTACCAGAGCCTGGTATAGATCGTATCAACCGTCAAGATTTTGGCAACTGGCCAAGCTTGCCTTGGAGCCTTACTACCGTCGAAACCTTTGTGATGCCTTTTACAATCTGGAATACGGCAGATTATATGAATATCTACGTCGTCGAACTCTCTAGTAACAATCTCGGTTTCGCCCAATTTCCAGATACAGACTCTCTCCAAGGTGTACCCAATGATGGCGGCGCGAGTACAGACGGGGTGACCATCAACTATACCAATTTTGGCCGTAGCGGCAATGTCCAAGCGCCTTATGATCAGGGCCGTACTACAACCCATGAAGTTGGTCACTGGTTAGGCTTGCTCCATATCTGGGGAGATGGAGATTGCAGCGATGATGACTTTTGTAACGACACCCCCAATGCAGATTCGGAGCACTACGGCTGTCCCACCAGTGCCGCCTCCTGTGGCAGTGACAATATGGTTGAGAACTATATGGACTATACCGATGACGATTGCATGAATATTTTTACCACTTGTCAGGCCTTGAGAATGCGCACTATTATGGCTTATTCTCCACGTAGAGCTTCGCTGCTCAACTCAAATGCCTGTTCGGCCCAAGTGGCGCCTTCCACTGACTTTAGCGCCAATTTCACTACTGTATGCGAAGGCTCTACCGTTGGATTCCAAGACCTCTCTAACAATGCGACCGCTTGGAATTGGACCTTTGAAAACGGTAATCCAGCCAGCTCCACTGAACAAAATCCTCAGGTAGTTTACAGCACGGCTGGCACCTACAAAGTCACCCTAGAAGCGAGCAATGCCTTTGGCAACACGCCCCTAGGCAGAGACAATTTCATCACCGTTACGACCTCCGGTCTCTCTACTTTCTTTACAGAGGACTTCGAAAGCGGCCTCGGTAGCTTCGAAATCAACAATCCAGACAACAGCATCACTTGGGAGCGCAAAGCGGTAGGCGGTAGCAGCAGCGGTTCTGTCGCTCTTTGGATCAATCTTTATGACTATACCGCATCCGGCCAAGCTGATGAGCTTATTTCCCCGGTCCTTGATCTCAGCGCTCAAAGCTCGGTACAACTCAATTTTGATCATGCTTATCGCCCATTTTCCAACAGCGAGTTTGATTCACTTTACGTCTATGCCTCCAAAGATGGTGGCAGCTCTTGGCCTTTTTTACTCGCTGCTTATGGCGAGGACGGCAATGGGAGCTTTGCTACTGGGCCCGAATTTGTCAGTAAGTTCATTCCCGCCAATGCAGATGATTGGTGCTTTGCCGGTTCGGGTTGGGCGGCTTGCAATACCATCGACTTATCAGATTTTGATGGTGAGGATAACTTTCGCTTCAAATTTGTCGCGGTCAATGACTACGGCAACTGTATCAGCATCGACAATATCGCCCTTGCGGGTGTCTGTAGCCCTATCGCCAATATAGAGTCTCCCTTGCAAGCTGGGCAGGATTTCCAGATTTTCCCCAACCCTAGCCAGGGCAATGTGTATATCGAGCTCGAAAGCCAGCAAGCCCAAGTGGCCCAAGTCAAAGTATTGAGCATGCTCGGTCAACAGATCTATCAGCAAGAGCAACGACTGATTCAGGGCAATAATCGCTTTGAGCTAAACTTGGGGCAGTATCCTGCGGGGACTTATGTGGTGGAACTTTCCTTCGGAGAACGCCGCGGCTACGAGCGTATCATACTGCAACCATAAAAGTCTATCTTTGCGCCATGGATTTCTTACTCTATGGCGCTTACGGTTATACCGGCCAGCTGATTGCCGAGATGGCAGTCGCCCAAGGATTGCGACCTCTTTTATCTGGTAGGTCGGAGGAGAAGCTCCGCTCACTCGCGGAACGCTTATCTCTACCCTACGAAACGATCGATTTAGCTGACACGGCAAAACTAGAGGCCGCTTTGGCCAAGGTGCCCGTGGTGTTGCATTCGGCAGGTCCCTTTGCTCATACCTTTCACCCTATGGTGCAAGCTTGCCTACGCACTCAGACTCATTATTTGGACATCACCGGAGAGATGGCTGTCTTTGAAGCCATTGCTCGGATGGACAAAGCCGCCAAAGCGGCGGGAGTCATGCTGCTACCCGGTGCCGGTTTTGATGTCGTACCGACTGATTCGATGGCTGCTTTCTTAGCCGAGCAACTCCCCGATGCGACGCATCTTGAACTGGCCTTTCACGGCAATGCAGGTCTCTCCCATGGAACTGCCAAAACCGCCATCGAAAATATCGATACAGGCGGCATGGTGCGAGAAAACGGGCAATTAAAACAAGTGCCTACGGCCCACAAAGTGCGCGAAATCCAATTTAGCGATCAGCCACGTTCTGCCGTTGCCATTCCTTGGGGAGATGTTGCGACTGCCTGGTACACGACTCAGATCCCAAATATCCTGGTATATGTGGCTCAAGCGCCCAAGACAATTCGGATCATGAAAATGAGCCGCTACCTGAGTCCCATCCTGAGTTTAGGGCCCGTACAAAAGTTTCTCAAGCGTCAAATCGAAAAACGCCCCGCTGGCCCTTCCGCCGAGAAGAGAGCCAAATCGCAAACGATTGTCTGGGGAGAAGTTCGCCGAGGCGAAGAAAAAACCGTACAAGCTCGTCTTATGACCCCCGAAGGATATACCCTTACCGCCCTAGCCAGCCTTGCCTTGGTACAAAAGGTCAGAGCAGGCGAAGCGAAGCCGGGATTTCAGACTCCAGCAGGCGCCTATGGCTATGATTGGTTGCTCGATTTAGAGGGAGTAGGTGAGTTTCAAATCGTATAAAAATGCCCCGTTTGACGTCTAAACCTACACGGATATTCATCGTTAACATTTTATTAAGAAATTCATCCCGTGCAACACATCTTTATTTTGCATTGTCCGTAAGTCTAGGAGTTAAGTAACAAACGATTCATTACACATAAACCTATTTTTCATGAAAAACACTTTCACAGGTATTTTTGCTCTCTTACTTATTTTTGGAGGCACACAACTAAAAGCACAGGACAACATTGTAAAACTCAGACTAGGTCAGCTAGCCGCCCGTAATATCGAATTGACTTACGAAAGAGTAACGGCTGACAACCAATCCCTCGCCATTAGTCTTGGCGTTCGTATTCCAACAGAGTCTCCGATCAATGCCGTTTCTGACACCAGTGTCATTACCGGAATTGAAGGTAGCTCAAGATTTGGGGGCTTTTCTATCACTCCTGAATATCGTTTCTATTTAGGTTCAGAAGGGGCTCCTTACAAATTTTATATCGGCCCATATCTTCGCTATCGTCGTTGGGGATATGAGTTTGATACCAATGTAGACTATGTCGACGGTGGCGTACCCAAAGACATTGATGTAACGATCGACGGTAATTGGTCTGCCTTTGGCGGCGGTGTTACCATGGGTGTACAGTGGCTCATCAATGATGTCGTTTCTATCGACTGGAATATCGTAGGGCTAGGTATTGCTTACAATACTGTCAGCTTTACGGGTACCACTCCTGATCCCGATGCAGATTGGGCAGAGGTAGTTACTGAGCTTGAAGAAATCTTTGAGGACACGCCTGTTTTGGGCAATCGCTTCGAAGCAACTGAAGACGGTGCTAGCGCTAGCGGTCGCTTTGGCTTTGGTTTCCCAAGCCTTCGTGCCAACCTATCTGTAGGTATTGCATTCTAAGCACTTACAATAAAATATGCGCCTCCAATGTTCTAGCATTGGAGGCGCTTTTTTTGCGCCCTTCCCCCTAAACTCATCATATTATGAAAAACCTACTAATCGTTTTTGGGCTTCTCTTATTGGCTGGCCCTCAACTCCTCGCCCAAGAAAACATTGTCAAGCTCCGCTTGGGGCAGCTAGCCGCCAGAAAAATAGAACTCACCTACGAAAGAGTCATCTCTGACAATCAATCTTTTGTCATCAGCGCAGGCGTCAGACTGCCGCGCAATACCGTGCCAGGAGCATTTTCCGCTGCCACTAGCGATACCAGCGTATTTGTTCCCGATGAACTCGACTTCACTTTTAATGGTTTTTCCATCACCCCAGAATATCGTTTCTACCTTGGGTCCGAAGGCGCCCCCTACAAATTTTATATTGGGCCCTACCTACGCTATCGCCGTTGGGGCTACGGATTGAACGCTTTTATTGAATACACCAATAATGGTGTCCCAGACCAAGCAGATGTGCGCATCCAAGGCAGTTGGTCAGGCATCGGCGGCGGGCTTGGTATCGGTATGCAATGGCTCATCAATGATGCAATCGCTATTGATTGGAACATAGTTGGTCTCGGCCTATCCTACCAGGCCTTCCAGTTTACCAGCCAAGGCACAAATGCCAATGAAGACTGGGCCGCGGTAACCGCAAAACTCGATGAAGTTTGGCAAGAAGTGCCCATCCTGCAAGATCGCTTTGAACTCACAGAGGCTGAAATGGGCGTTGATGCAAACTTTGGCTTTTTGTTACCGAGTCTTCGCGCCAACCTCTCAATTGGTTATGCCTTCTAGCAGATAGATAAATTTATATTCAGGCAGCATAAATACCTTATGCTGCCTTTTTTGTGGGCTTGATGCCAAAATTTTTATTCTAAATTTGTTGAGCAATATCCTCCTCCAAGTTTATCTAGTAGCCATGAAACCTATTTTGTTCGCCCTGTTGGGGCTTAGCTTTCTCTCTCTCAATGCTCAACAATTTCCCCAAGACTGGGAAGGGAAGTGGACCGGAACGGTAGAAATCTGGTCTCAAAATCAATTGACGGACTCCTTCCCAATGTCCCTGGAGATCATCCCGCAAGATTCGATCTGGACTTACACACTTCACTACATGCACAATAAAACCAAGGAGCCAGATATTCGCCCCTATTCGCTTGTCCCTATCGCTGACTCCCTGGGCCATTTTGCGATTGATGAAGCCAACAGCATTATGCTTGACGCATATTATAGCGGCGGCTGTCTCTATAGCGCATTTGGGGGAATGGGGAGCGAACTCCTAAGTCGGATTTGTCTCGAAGAGGAACATTTGTCATACGAAATCACCTCCTTTCTATCCGAAGCAGTCCGTGTGAGCGGTGATCAAATCATCGAATCTGATACGATTCCTGAGATCAAGAGCTACCAAGTATATTCGATTATGCGGGCTGAGCTGAGACGAGAGTAGGTTTGTTTTCAGCTTCGCAGAACGATCCCCACTAGCTATCTGCATACAGGCTACCCCCAATTTGTGGCGCTAGAGAGAAGCGTTCCGCGCTCCCGATCCCGATTTCGATTTCGGGATCGGGAGGCAAAAAAAATAAAATCAATAGTCCAAAAGCTCCTCTAACTTAGCCAATACCTTATCGGCATTGGGCAGCATAGTCGCCTCCAGCGTAGAATTTAAAGGAATCGCAGGGGTATTGATCGCGCCCATGGTCATTACGGGGGCGTCTAGAGATTGGAAGCATGCTTGGGAAATACGCCCAGCCAAAGACTCAGCAAAGGAGTTTTGTAGCGTTTCCTCGGTCAATATCAGCACCTTATTGTGGCGGTTGACTCGCTCGACGATCGCCTCCCAATCAATCGGCGCCAAAGTCCTTAAATCGAGGATCTCCACTTGTCCTGCAAGCTTTTTACTGGCATTAGCCGCCCAGTGGACCCCCATACCATAGGTGATCACGACGCAGCTTTCCCCATTTTCGAGGGCTTCTTCGCTGGCCGCTTGGTAAGTCCTTGCCTTCCCCAAAGGAATCACATAATCATCGCTCGGCTCCTTGGTACGACTGGCCTTACTCCCCGGCACTTTTCCCCAATAAAGTCCTTTATGCTCAAACATCACCACCGGATTGGGATCATAGTAGGCCGCACGCATCAAGCCCTTCATATCGGCTGCATTTGATGGATACACCACTTTGACCCCCTTGATGGTCAAGACCGCTGACTCAATGCTACTAGAATGATAAGGTCCCCCACTGCCATACGCCCCAATCGGCACCCGAATCACCGATTCTACTGGCCATTTGCCATTGGAGAGATAGTACGAGCGACTGACCTCAGCATATAATTGATTGAGGCCGGGCCACATATAATCGGCAAACTGGATCTCGACAAAAGGCTTGCAACCCATCGCGGACATTCCCACCGTCGAGCCGATGATATAGGCTTCTTGGATAGGGGTATTAAAAACTCTTTTATCGCCGTATTTTTTTGCGAGGAGGGCCGCTTCGCGGAACACTCCCCCGAGCTCGCCACCGACATCTTGGCCATAAAGCAAGGCTTCTGGATGGGCTTGCATGATATTGTCGACGGCATGTAGGGCAGCATCGACCATCATCACTTCTTGGGCACCTTCGGGCGAACGCTCCCCTTGCTCAGCCGTAATCGGCGTGGGGGCAAATATATGAGTATGTAAATCTTCTGGTCTGGGATCCTCCGCAGCATAAGCACGCTCTAGCTCTCCTTCTACCTCTGTCATGACCACCTCTGGCAAGCCTTTGATTTCGGTTTCTTCTACACCATTTGCCAACAGATACTCCTTGAGGCGAGGTAGTGGATCATGCGGCTCATGAGATTCGAGATCATGGCGATACCATTCCTTACGTACACCGCTAGTATGATGGTTGAGCAATGGCACCGTAGCGTGAATCAAGAAAGGACGGCGTTCTTTACGGATCTTGCTTAAAACTTCTTTTATCGTCGCATAGCAAGTGGCAAAGTCTGTCCCATCGATAGAAATTGCTTCGATACCGTGAAAGCCTTTGACAAATTCGGCGGCATTTTGGGCGTACATTTCACTGCCTTGAGCAGAAATCCCCCAGCCATTGTCTTGTACCAAGTATAAGATTGGATATTGGTGTAGGGCCGCCATTTGTAGAGCCTCAGAAACTTCGCCTTCTGTCATGGCACCATCGCCGATAGAGCATACGGCCACTGGGGCTTCATCCTCGCTCCATTTATCCAATCCTTGTACTTCGCGATACTGCATCCCTTGCGCTACTCCCGTGATAGGGATTACCTGCATCCCAGTAGAAGAAGACTGATGCGGGATCTTTGGCATATCCTCTCTGCGCAAAGAGGGGTGTGAGTAGTAAGTTCTGCCTCCGGAGAACACATCCTCTCTTTTGGCCATCAGTTGGAGCATCAGCTCATAGGGCGTAATGCCCATCCCCAATAGGATCGAATCGTCTCGGTAATAAGGAGCCACAAAGTCCTGGGCTTTGAGTTGCATCCCCATCGCCAATTGTATCGCTTCATGTCCTCTAGAAGTCGCATGTACGTATTTTGAAGTGCGATCCTTGTGAGTTTCGTAGGCATGGGCAAGAGCCGAAGCTGTAAGCATGAGTCGATAAGCTTTGAGGGCTATTGACTTAGTAAAGGGAGCTTGCTCTACAGATTCAGACATAGCGGAAGACATGATCATATTTCGGGGGTATTTGGGAGCATAAAATTACAGACGGATGCGCAAAAAAGCTAACGGATGTTAGGTAGCTAATGTTTGGCTTGCGTATCTTCACCGCCGAGAGTACCTTAATAGTATGACAATCGATCAAGCCAATCAACAAGCCCAAAAAGCTTGGATTTCTCTTTCAGAAGGAGACTTTGAAGCAGCCAATAAGTTCGCGTCAGAATTGACGCAGGCAGGTTACGAAGTAGGATATCGGATTCGTTCGGCTGTAGCCGAAGAACAAGAAGATTGGCCCGAAGCCGAAAGCATCATCAATGAGGGCCTAAAGGTGCATCCGGAGGCTTGGCCTCTGCATCTGCATTTGGGCACCCTCTACACCACAAGCGGTCGTTTTGAAGAGGCTAATTCAGTTTTTGAGAAAGCACTCAAATTACCAGAGGTGGAAAAGCATTGGATCGAAATGAATCAGGCGGTTGCCCTGGCTCAGCTTGGGCAGGTCGATGAAGCCCTCAATCTGTTGCAAGGGATCGATCATGAAGAATTGCGCAATCAGGCATTTGAGATCAAAATGCAACTGCTTGATCAATTTCAGCGCCATGATCTCATGATCGAATTGGCGGGTGAAGAATTAGAAAATCTTGTCCCACCGCAAAACGAAGAAGGGGCATCGGTCATGTCTCGTATTTTGGCCATGGTTGCCAATGCTTGTTATTATGAAGATAAGGAAGAGCAAGAAACTCGCTTTTACCTAAAGCAGGCGATTAATTATGATCGCAGCAACGAATTGTCGCTCATGGTTTTGCGGGAGATGCGCGCAGAGTTTACTGAGCAAGGCAG
>JBCAWW010000166.1:0-8820 GCA_038534415.1 Bacteroidota bacterium
AAAAACTCTTTTCTCGCTTTCTGATCTTTTTGATTATCTACTTTGCTACTGGGCTGGACCAAATTACTTCTGCTGTAGCGATCTAAAAAAGGTTCGACTTCGCGTATCCGAACGCTATTGGCCCATATCTGAGGCTTTTTGAGGCATCAATTTCAAAATCGATGTCTCATGAAAAAGTATTTATTACGATTTGGCTTCCCCCTCATTTTGATTCTCTTCGGAGTGTTTTTTAGTTCTCCCAAGTTCAACTGGGCCATCTCTGTGTGGGTCGGGACCTTGGCGAGCATATATTTCTTTCGTCAGCAAAAGGGCTGGCAGGCGCTCTTGATCATATTGCTGCCTTATGTGTTCGTATCCTTTATCGCCAACGATGGGGTGATACCTTTTCCGCAGGGAGTCCGGTTTATTTTGAGCATCTTCTTGAGCCTAGTCGCCCTGCTCCCCTTTGCTTTGGATGCTTGGCTGGCGCCGCGCTTACCCAAATGGCTCGGGCCGCTGTTTTTACCTGCCTGTGCATTGGTGTTTAATCTGCTGCTGAGCCAAGGTCCGACCGGCGCTATGGGCTTCATGGCCAATACCCAAGTCAGTATTGGCCCCCTGATGCAATGGACTGCCTATGTCGGCATCTTTGGCGTTGGTTTTTTGATCTATTTGAGTGCTTCTATTTTATATTCCCTCCGGGAACGCTACCTCATGCAGCAAAGCTATCTCCTAGGTTTAATCGCTTTGGTTGCCGCCTGGACGCTGATCCTCAGTTGGGGGGCTTGGCGGCAATACGATGGCCAGCAAAAAATTGCCCTAGCGCCTAGCGTTCGCGTAGCGACTATCACCTACGAAACCACTCCCTTGCTCGCCGCTATGTATGAAGCCGAAACCGGCCAGCGTAAACAGTTTAGTCGCACCCTCAATCAAACTGATCCCGAATTGCAAGCCATCGGTCAAACTGCCATCCTCAACTTCAAGGACCATGCAGACGCTCCGCAATATCAAATCGTACACCAGCAAAGCCGCCAGCAAATGGTCGATATCTTGGCCCAAAGTGAGAGAGCCGTTCGCCAAGGCGCAAAAATACTCCTAACCTCCGAAGCGGAAATCACTACCACCCAATCACATGAAGCCTACTTTATCGAAGCGACTCAGGCTTTTGCGCGTGAGCATGAGGTCTATTTTTTCTTAGGATTGGCGAGCCTGCTACCAGATTTACAATTTCCTGAGCATCCCTTCGTCGAAAACAAAATTCTAGTCATCGACCCTGAGGGCAATATCCTCGATACTTATTACAAAAATGTGCCCGTCGAAGGCGCTGACCCAAGCGTTCCGGGAGACGGAAAACTTGACATCATCGATACTCCCTACGGGCGGCTTTCTTATGCAATTTGCTATGACACCGATTTTCCGCAGCTCATCCGACAAGCGGGAGAGCAGGCAGTCGAAATCTTATTGGTCCCCACGGGAGATTGGTATGCGCTTTCCCCTTACCACACTCATGCGGGCAACATACGCGCGATCGAAAATGGTTTTTCGCAGGTACGGGCCGTGAGCAATGGACTGTCGAGCGCGGTCGATGCTTTTGGGCATTATCATGCGACGGATGACTTTTTTGCCGATGAGGATCATCTGATGATTGCTGAGGTGCCAATTTTTCATCAGCCAACTTTTTATAGTCGTTGGGGAGATCTGGTGAGTCCTTTGAGTCAGTTGATCCTTTTGGTTAGTGCTTTGGCTCTCTTGGGCTCATGGTGGCAAAAAAAGCGCTTTTGGCCATTTGGCATTGAGCAATAGCGAGTATATTGAGACTAGGAGTACTCCTGCGGAGAACGCCTAGTCTTAAACTACTCATTATGACAATCGAAGCACTCAATCGGGAATTTGAGGCTGCCCGGCCCCAACTCAGAGCCTATCTGCTCCGCATGACTGCCCACCAAGAAGATACTGAAGACCTCGTGCAAGAAACCTACATCAAAGCACATCGTGGGCTCAGTAGCTTTGCGGGAGACTCTAGTCTGAAGACTTGGATCTTTGCCATTGGCTCCAATCTTACTCGCGACTATTTACGTGCTCGCAAGCGCTGGCCCGAAAATGTAACTGATATCTGCAAAACTGCTGCTCTCCAAGATCAAGCCTTTTTTGGGGAGCAAATGCGCATCCGCCAAAGTTCCCCCCAAGGCCAATTTGAAATCAAGGAGCACATTGTCTTTTGCTTCACTTGCATTGGCAAATCTCTGCCTTTGGAGCAGCAAATCGTGATCCTACTCAAAGAAGTTTATGGCTTCACCACCAAAGAGATCGCCATCATCATCGACAATAATGAGGCAATGGTGAAATACTATTTGCGAGTGGGACGAGCTAAAATGATCGAGATATTTGATCGCCGTTGCTCTCTGATCAACAAAGAAGGTGTCTGTCATCAGTGTACAGAGCTAAATGGTATCTTCAATCCTCATCAAAAAGCAGCTGAAGAGGTAGCTAAACTCGCGATGGCCAAAGCGGCCGAAAAGGGGGATAAGGAGGAGTTGTTTGACTTGAGATTGCAATTGGTCAAGTCAATCGATCCTTATGATTCGGATGCGGCAGAGCTGCAACTGCATCATTTACAGCACAATAGGAAAGTAATGGAAAAATATTTAGAAAAAGATTGAGTAAATCCTATCGTTTGAGGAGGGCTGATTCGTCAAAGAGTCAAAATTATCAAACGAATGAAAACTTTAATCTTTTTTCTCACCCTTTTAAGTACGCTAAACATTATGGCCCAAGACGGAAAAGCAAGCACCGAACGTAAGACTTTTAGTCGTGAAACCAGCGTAAGTATTCGCATCGAAGCCTCTCCCGCGATCATCTGGAGTTTGATGACCCAAGCCAATGATTTTGCCCGCTGGAACTCTACCATCGTCTCGATGGAAGGTGAGATCGTCGAAGGTGGCAAGATCGCGCTCGTCTCAACGGTTGATCCCAAGCGCACTTTCAAACTCAAAGTCAAAAGCATCACGCCAGAGCAGGAAATGATCTGGGGTAGTGGGGCTGCTCCCTTTTTCAAAGGAACGAGGACCTACCGACTCAGCCAAGAGTCTGAAGGTGTTTATACTTTCTACATGTCCGAGAAGATTGGCGGTTTGATGTTTCCGATGGCTGCGGGATCGATCCCTTCTTTTGATGAGTCTTTCTCACAATTTGCTGCTGACTTAAAGCAGGAAGCGGAAGCGATTGAAGCAGGAAATTAGAGGAGATTTATGATCCGTTTTATCAGGCTCATCCGATTGTGAAATGGGGTGAGCCTGATACTTTTATGACAAAAGCTATTACTTTAAGCTTGTCTGGCATGGTTTGGGGCTAAATCGGGGGCTAGCAATAAAATAGACCCTCTTTAGGCTTAGGTGCCTAAGTCTAGACTGGGCAAAAAAGAAATTCTGCTGCCCTATACTTAATAGGATTAGACCCCTTTTTTAGGGCTTAGGCGGCCCAAATCGTTTGTTTTTAGCAATTTTACTATTGATATTGGTTCTCCGGTGATTGGTTAACCAATAGAAAAAGCTTCATGTGTTTTGATCATTGCCGGATCGTAATTAATGCTGAATGATTTAAGTACTACGTCTCGCGATGTAAGCTAGCAGGCTCATTTTTTGTCGACCCATTTGAGAATCTACTTTAAGACTAGGACCTTAAGTAAGCACCTTTCTCATAGACAAAAGTAGCTGTCTGATAGGCAAAGAGAGTAAACTTTGCCAAAGGCAGTTTTACTTAGCTAGCAAGTACCTAAATACCCATACTGTTTTTTTCGAATTCAAGCACTGCTTGTCAACAGGATTGCTATGCCTGTCAACAAGATAGTGATCGAAACCTAGATTGAACATCAAGGATGATAAATAATCAAAGCAATAATTGTAAACGCAAAATGGACGCTCTGGATAAAACCGTGGCCTTTTTCAAGCTTGATAAAGCTGTCTACTACATTATCAATGTTGAAAGATTCTCTCAGGACAATTGGTTTTCGAGTTGCCTATAAATCACTTAATCTTTACAAAATGAAAAGACCTACTTTATCTTACTCAACAGCATCGGTTGATGATGCTATCGGCATTTAGCCTTTCTGCATTTTTCTTGATCTCTTATGTGCTTTATCATCTCGCCGTAGGGCATGTGAAGTATTGCGATGATGGGCTAGTGCCGGCGACGCTTTATTACGTGATCTTGATTTCACATATTGGATTATCCGCTGCAATTGTGCCGCTGGCTACTTTTTCGGTTTATCGAGGCCTGAGCGAGCGTTATGACAAGCATCGTAAGATCGCCAAGATTACCTTCCCGATATGGTTATATGTATCGATAACCGGTGTTTTGGTTTACTTTTTGGTCGCACCCTGTCATCCAGTGTAGATATGAAAAAGATCCTTTTGAGCCTGTTGATGTTTGTTATGGCCACTGCGTGGAACGCTCAGTCTCTTTATGCGCAATGTACCCAATGTAAGAGTGCAGCAGCAGCTACAGACGAGGCTGGTAATCTATACGTAGGGGAAGGGCTCAACTTTGGAATTTTATACTTGTTGTTTCTACCCTTTTTGTTGATCGCCGTCGTGGGGGGCTTTTGGCTCTACCGCAACTACCAGCTCAAACGCGAAGGGATCCTAGAAGGCAATGCCTAGCGCACATAAAAGCGTTCAGAAAAATATCGATATCCAAGGCTGTCTAGCATAGCCTTGGATATTTAATATCAGATAGCATGCTTGAGGACTTGAGAATCGTTCTGCGAAGCAGTAAGCAGAAAAACAACTGAGCTAAGCTGGGATTTAGTTTGAGACGGAATACTCTGCACTCGTGCTTTTGACTTGCATGATGCCTTGATCATTAAGCCCACGGAGGCTACGAAGCTTGATGGCATTTACAAGTTCTGCCTCGAAGGCTGTCTCTACTTTGATATAGTTATCCGTGAAGCCATGCATCATCCCCGATGGATCTGCTTTGCCTTCAAACAATACCGGACGTTCTTGCCCTACAAAGCCTTCGTAGAATACACGTCGTTTTTTGTGAGAAAGCATTCTTAGACGCTTACTTCTAGCATGACGCTCTTTAAGCGGGATTACGCCATCCATATTAATGGCGACAGTGTTTTCTCGCTCTGAATAAGAAAATACGTGCAAATAAGAGATGTCGAGCTCGGTGAGAAACTGATAAGTATCTTCAAAGTGAGCTTCGGTTTCTCCGGGAAAACCTACGATTACATCCACACCAATACAAGCATCTGGCATGAGAGATTTGATCGTTTGAACACGATCGACATAAAGCTCTCGTTTATAGCGGCGTCTCATTTTGGCGAGAAGCTCATTATTGCCACTTTGTAAAGGAATGTGAAAGTGTGGCATGAAGCGCTGCGCTTGGGCCACGTATGCGATGATATCGTTGTTGAGGAGATTGGGCTCGATAGAGCTGATCCGGATACGCTCAATGCCCGCTAATTCAGGAGCAGTATCGAGCATCTTGACAATGTCGAAAAAGGTCCCAGGCTGGTCTTTGCCATAATCGCCAATGTTGACGCCTGTCAAGACGATTTCCTTGATGCCTTTTTGGGCTAAATTAGCTGCGTTGCGTAGAATATTTTCTTGACTATCACTACGACTCTTACCACGGGCCAGCGGAATCGTACAAAAGGCGCATTTGTAATCGCAGCCGTCTTGGATCTTGAGAAAGGAACGAGTGCGATCCCCTAAAGAATAAGCATCTACAAAACCGTTGACCTCCTGGATCTCACTATTGTAAACGCATGGATTGGGCTCCTTGGTAAAATCCTCTACCAGCTCCATGATCCGAAACTTATCGCCTGCGCCTAATACCAAATCAACTCCTGGGATTTGGGCAATTTCGGTCGGCTTGAGCTGGGCATAACACCCCACTACAATGACATAAGCCTCAGGGTTTAGCTTGAGAGCCTGTCTGATGATGTTGCGACATTTTTTATTGGCATTTTCTGTTACAGAACAAGTATTTACCACGTAAACGTCAGCAACGGAAGAGAAATCCGTCTTGCTAAATCCATTTTCAAGAAACTGACGACCAATAGCCGAAGTCTCTGTAAAATTCAATTTACAGCCAAGCGTATGAAATGCGACCGTTTGCATAGAGCGCAAATTTACGGCTTTCCTGCCACTTATGGTAGAACTGCCATTACTTTGCTAGGGTAAAGTAAAAGGTAGTACCTTCTCCCTCTGTCGAGTCTACCCATATCTTCCCTCCGTGTTGAGAAACGATCTCCTTGCAAATGGCAAGGCCAATCCCGCTTCCCTGATGATCATGACGGGAGTGAAGCTTGCGAAACAACATAAAAATAGTGTCATAAAAATCCTCGCGGATTCCTTGCCCATTATCATTCACGCAAAACTGCCAAGAATTCACGTTTTCTTGGCTGCGAAGCAAAATGCGAGGTGCAACATCTTGCTTCCGAAATTTGATCGCGTTATTGATCAGGTTGAGGAAAACTTGCTTGAGTTGAACTGGGTTCGCATATATCTGCTGCGGCATAGCCTCAACTGTGATAATGGCTCCACTTTCTCTAATCACTTGCTGGATGGAGTCCAAGACAGTGTTGATTAGCTCGTTGGGATTGAGAAATTCTTTCTCGGCATCTTCAGAGTTGACGCGGGCATACTCCAGCAAGCCTTCGATCAATTGACTCATATCTGAGACTCCAGAGATGATAAATTCAAGAAACTCTTTACCATCTTGGTCAAATTTATCGCTATATCTCCTTTTCAGAAGTTGGCTAAAATTGCCAATGGTTCTCAGGGGCTCTTTGAGATCATGAGAAGCGATATAGGCAAAGTTTTCTAGCTGGAGATTAGAGTCAATGTATTGTTGGAGTTGTTGATTTTTCTCGTCTAGCTCTTGGACCTTAGTCTCAAGGATGAGTTGATTTTCTTGTTCCGCTAGGCGTAACTCTTCCTCTTTTTGGTTGCGCTCTAATTCTGCCGCGATCCGAGAAGAATAAATTTGCATGACGGTTTGTGCCATAGCCACTCTGCAGAGAGGCTTGGTATCCATGATGACGAGATGGCCGATCAATTGCTGACTCGAATCAAAGAGTGGGACACCCAAATAGCCTTCAATAGCAAGATCCGTCAAGTCCTGATCCTTTGGATAAAGTTTGGCGGCATTGGCTACTATACAGAGACTTTCGGAGGTATTGATCAGTTTCTCGCAGGGAGTATCGGTGACCGAATAGGAATAAGTGCCAAGACGATCCTTCATCCAAAACGCCTGACTATTAAGCGTATGTGCCTCACGATCTAGGGTACAGATCATGACATACTCTACTTCCAATGTGTTGGCAATTCCTCTGACGATTCTTTCCAGAAAAGATTCTTGGGTATGATTCGCTAGAGTTTGCTTGATGAGTTCTAGCACCCTATAAATCTCGGGGTGATTTTCGGCCAGCTCTAGTTTTTGGATTTGGCAAAGTAAAAACTCTTTAGCGTGATGCTCGATCTTTGATCGTTTGATTTGCAATAACTGCGGTTCCTGCTCATCCTCTGACCAAGAGATGATTTGTGGGCTGTTATATGACGAATTAAAAGCCGCTAAGTCTTGAGTTTGAATCTGTCTCGCTATTTCAAGCGGGAAGATGTCAAAATCTGTAATTGTTGATTTCGGATTTGGTAGGGTAAAAAGAGAATTAACTTTATCATTATAGATAAGCCAATTGCACGAGATATCTTTGATGACACACGCGTCTGGAAGAGATTGAAAGAGCAGGTTAAAATCGAGCGGGATTGTGTTAAGTTGTTCCTGTTTGGTCATAGGCAAGCGGATTTACTACCCGTTCGCAAAGACACATTTACGGCTCATTGATTATATACCAATCTTAATTTGTAAGGCTTAGGCCAAACAAATGTGTTGTGGTTTTGTGGTTTTTTAGAAAGGTATTGAGCTGTTGTGGATTTTGCTTTTCTGTAAGGTGTTGATTTAGTAATTATGTGTTTCCCTCTCAATTATATTGTTAATCTAATGTTTATTCTGCAGAATTTCAATAAGGGCGACCTGAATAGCAGTCCTATAAAATTAATCTCCAAAATCTGAATGTACCAATTTGGAGATTGGAACGTATATTGTAAAGATATTTGGGTATCAACTTCACCTACACATATATGGTAAAAAGAATTTCGTTTCCCCTGATTCTTCTGATGATTTTGTTTGGTAAACCCGCATTGACATCAGCTCAAACCAGTGGGACTGAGGAAGCGAGTAAGGTCTATTTGGTCCTCATGGATCTCGAATCAGATATTGATCTTACCTTTTTGTACTCCAAAAAATACGACAAGAAGTTCGTTACCATCGAGTATGCAGTTGATGACTCCATCAATAATTTGGACGATTTTTCTTATTACGAAGCTCCATTGGCGGGGCCTGAGTGCTTTGTGCCAGAAATCAAGCTAGTATATGAGTCTCACACTTACGTGATCAGTCTCTACTGCGCAAAGGTAGTTAAGTATCGCAACAAGACTCCTTGGTTTACTTCTCAACAAAGACTTAAAAATGATCTCTTATTGACTCCTCGGATGATTACCTATCTCGACAATTTGAGATACAAGCACTTTGGTGCAGAAGCCCGAAATCAATCTTTTCTCAATGGCGTAGCTACCGGCGAAACAGTCGAAGAGCTGCAAGACAACGGCTCAGAGCTTGAGTGGCTTTTCAATGAGGATATGCTAGAGGATGAGGGAGACGAAGCTGACTTAGAGTTTGAGGAAGAGCGCGTTCTCCCTGAAGAAGATGAGCCTGAGTACGAAGACGACGGCCTCAACTAATTGTTAAATTCAATTGTAATCATGTCGTGCA
>JBCAWW010000167.1:0-8812 GCA_038534415.1 Bacteroidota bacterium
AAATACGCGGCCGATATCTCCTATGATCAGTATGAGGATACGAAGTTTGATATTTTCCTCCCCAATAGTACTACTCCTATGGGCCTGCTTGTCTATATACATGGCGGAGGCTTTACGGGAGGCGATAAAGCTTTTGTATATAATGATCCCTATCCTGAGCATATCAGAGCGCTATTGTCTCAAAATATCGCAGTAGCCACTATCAATTATCTTCTGGTACAATTGGGACTTCTTTGTTACAAGCAAGCAGAGCAAATGTTAGGGCGAGAAAGGAGATTGTTTTTAGCTTCATATCCCCTAGACTTCGTTTAAGCCCCAGAGTTTAATGTGGCCTTTTAATTCCTGTGAATTATAGAAATGAAATTTCACCGCTTTGTTCTGCTTTTGAGTTTGCCTATGGTTTCCCCGCCTTGATCTTTTCTAAAGCTTCTTGCAGAGAAGGTTCTTCTGGATTAAGTTCTATGGCTTTTTCAATGTGGACTAAGGCCTCAGCTTGATTTCCTAATTCAAACTCGGCCTTGGCAATCATTGCTCTGAGCTCCCACGAAATGTCAAATAAATTCATCATGGGCTCGACTACGGCGATGGTTTTGGGGTATGCTTCGGCTTGGTTATAGCCGTCGATGGTCGTAAGGACTTCTTGGCCAGAGAAGCGAGTCAATTCGATCTGGCTGAGGGTGGTTGCTGCTGTTCGCAGAACGCTTGTATCTTCAGCGGTGCTTAGCAAGGCAATATTGGTTTTGATGTCCTCATGCTGCTGTACATAGCGGTCGTGGGCTTCGGTTTGTTTGAAATAAGTACTGAGTCTCACCGCTTCCATCGGCTCGGCTAAGAGTTCCTCGACTGAGAGGACCACCTCTTCCTCATAGTTGTGAAATAGATAGAGATAGATCTGCTTGCGGCGGGTGTCGTATACATTGGAGTAAAGTGAGCCGCCCCACCACTCTTCACTGTGCATACTATTGATGACATCACGGCAGAGATTCTTGTCCATTTCCGCTGGATTAGCAGAGTAAAGGGTCTCGTGCCCAGCTAGATAGCGAGGACAGCTGATCTCCGAAAAGTTATTGATAGTTGACTGATAAAAGTTGGTGCATAACTGAGACTCGCCCGGTCCTTTTTCTAGCCAATCGTCGCCTTCAATAATAATAGAGTACCCTTTGCTATCGACAAACATCAATTGCGCCTCGCTCAAAAAGTCTAAGCGATATCTATCGGCCATTTCCTTTACTTCCCCGATGGTGGCGCAGTATTGCATGATCATGTGGATCAGCTCTGCTGGATTGGTTTTTTTCTTGCCTTTGAGGTTTTTTACCTCTCTCGACTCCATGGCGAAGCCATCAAATACCAGCCCTGCTTCATTGATGCCGCCCTGGGCGAAGAAATTGTCAAACCCAAAGTAAACCGCTCCATATTTTCCTTTCTCTTTGCCTTTTGTCCACAAATAGGTATTGGGGTTTAGGTAGTCCTCATTATTGCCGACCCAGACGGTGCCATCTGTGCCGGTAAAGCTAACCATACTACAAGCTTGGGCAGTAGAAGGCAAAAGCGAAACCAAGAGGAGACTTAGGAAAATCAGGTAGCTATTTTTCATGATTTGGGATGTTTGCAAGCTAGACGCAGAAAGCAAGCGAGAGGTTGTATGGGGCGGTGATTAAACTTCAAATGGTCTTTTCGCAGAGGATTTGTACCTTTGCCGCCAAACAAAAAATAATTTTATGTCAAGCGCAGAAATTCAAACTGAAAAAGGCACAATGAAAGTGGAGTTTTATGATAATGATGCTCCCAATACAGTAGCAAACTTTGTCAAACTCTCCAAAGAAGGATTTTACGACGGACTTACTTTTCACCGTGTGATCCCTAATTTTGTGATCCAAGGTGGTTGCCCCAATGGTACTGGTGCAGGTGGTCCTGGGTATAAGATAGACTGTGAGCTTACGGGCGACAATCAATATCACGATCGTGGGGTGCTTTCTATGGCCCACGCAGGTCGTAATACAGGCGGATCTCAATTTTTTATCTGCCATAGCCGCGACAATACTTCTCATCTCGACCGCAACCATACTTGCTTTGGCAAAGTGGTAGACGGCCTAGAAGTAATTGATGCGATTACAGCCGGAGACAAAATCAATAAGATTGTGATTGCTGACTAATCATTGTGTAGTCAGTTGATAAAATTTATCGCGCCACAATCCCATTTGTTTGGGAGTTGTGGCGCGACTTTTTTGTGAGTGTTTTCACTGCTTCGCAGAACGCGGGTAATCGTTCCGCGCAGCGGGCCTAATCTCAATCGCCAAAACTCATCCCCATCCCTCTAGCGGCATGGAGGAGATAATTGTCTTGTCCGACAAAGTTATAATCGGTAGTTGCTTCGATGAGCGAGACGTCGATGATGGTATTGTTGCGAAAGGCCGCCATGCGACCAAATTTACCCGCTAGTACCATTTCAAAAGCCTTGACGCCATACTGGGAAGCGAGTATCCGATCAAAAGCCGTCGGTGTGCCCCCTCTTTGTAAGTGGCCCAATACAGTTACCCGCATATTGGCGTCGCAGCCTACGGCTTTGAGTTCTTCGACCAAACGATAGCCGCAACCACCCAGTCGCTTGTGGCCATAGCCAAGTTCGCCAGTATCAGATGCGACTACTGAGCCTCCTTTGGGAGCGGCGCCTTCGGAGATCACAATATTGACAAAGCCTCTTCTTTGCTGATAGCGCGAGTTGATACGCGCTAGGACTTTATGGATATCGTAAGGCACTTCAGGGATGAGGCAAATCTCTGCTCCGCCTGCCATCGCGGTATGCAAGGCAATCCAGCCCGCATCACGACCCATCACCTCCATGATGATGACGCGACTGTGGCTTTCGGCAGTCGTTACTAGCTTGTCAAAACTCTCCGTAGCGACTTGTACGGCCGTTTGAAAGCCAAAAGTATAGTCTGTCGCCGAAAGGTCATTGTCGATCGTTTTGGGGACTCCCACGATATTGAGTCCTTTTTCAAAAAGCTTTTGAGAAATCTTTTGCGAACCATCACCGCCTATGCTGACCACCGCATCAAAACCCATATCTTGAATGATACTGACTAAGCGATCAGAATGATCCTCCAAACCCCAACTGCCATCCTCTTGCTGCACAGGCCAATTAAATGGATCCCCTTTATTGGTGGTGCCGATAATGGTACCGCCTTTGACGTGGATGCCGCCTACGGCGCGATCATCCAGTCGCACAACTTCTTGTGGATCAAGCATCAGGCCTGTAAAAGCTTCAATACTACCGTAGACTTCCCACTCGCCTTCTTGATGAGCGCGTTTGACTACCGCTCGGATTACGGCATTGAGACCAGGGCAATCACCCCCTCCGGTGCAGATTAAGAGTTTTTTCATGTATCTATTCTTCCAATAATCTTTCCAAAATTTTCACTGCAGCTTCCGGGATTACCGTGCCGGGCCCAAAAACGGCCCCTACACCCGCCTCATACAAAAATTCATAATCTTGCTGCGGTATTACGCCTCCGGCTACGACCATGATGTCCCCACGGTCTAGCTTCTCTAGCTCCGCGATAAGCTGCGGCATCAAAGTCTTATGCCCTGCGGCAAGACTCGAAACCCCTACGATATGCACATCATTTTCGACGGCTTGTAGCGCGACTTCTGCGGGGATTTGAAATAGCGGCCCTATGTCTACATCAAAGCCTAAATCCGCAAAGCTGGTAGCAATCACTTTGGCTCCTCGGTCATGTCCATCTTGGCCCATCTTGGCGACCATGATACGAGGGCGACGGCCTTCTACTTCGGCAAATTCATCGGTGAGTTTACGGGCTTTTTCTATGGCGGGCGTGGACATGGATTCTTGGATATAAACCCCAGAGATTGCTCTAATGGGCGGTTGATAACGGCCAAAGGATTTTTCCATGGCATCGGAGATTTCTCCTAGCGAGGCTCTTTGCCGAGCGGCTTCAACGGCCAAGGCCAATAAGTTGCCTTCGCCCGAAGCGGCAGCATCACTGATCGCTTGCAAAGCTGCTTGGGCGGCCTCTTCATTACGCTCTGATTTTACGCGATTGAGGCGCTCTATTTGAGAGATGCGGACGGCATCATTGTCTACTTCGCGGATCTCGAAGTCCGATTGAGTTTCGGTTTGGAAGCGGTTTACGCCTACGATCGTCTCTTTGCCGGAATCGATGCGGGCTTGGCGACGAGTGGCTGCTTCTTCTATCCGCATCTTGGGGATACCGGCTTCGATGGCCTTGGCCATGCCGCCATATGATTCGACCTCTTCGATCAAGGCCCAGGCCTTGTGGACTAGTTCGTGGGTTAAGCGTTCTACGTAGTAGCTCCCCGCCCAAGGATCGACCGCCTTGGTAATATGGGTTTCGTCCTGTAAATAAAGCTGGGTATTACGCGCGATACGAGCCGAAAAATCTGTCGGCAGGGCAATCGCTTCATCAAACGAGTTGGTATGCAAAGATTGAGTATGTCCAAAGGCTGCGGCTAATGCTTCTACACAGGTACGTGCTACATTATTCATTGGGTCCTGCTCGGTGAGACTCCAGCCAGAGGTCTGACAATGCGTCCTCAGTGAGAGAGACTTAGGATTTTTGGGATTGTATTGCTTGACGATTT
This sequence comes from Bacteroidota bacterium, assembly GCA_038534415.1. Classification (GTDB taxonomy): domain Bacteria; phylum Bacteroidota; class Bacteroidia; order J057; family J057; genus JBCAWW01. The sequence continues at coordinate 4,621 of JBCAWW010000167.1, forward strand.
TGGCCCATAAGAGACGCCCTGCCCGCATTTTGGCGATCTCCATAAAGAAATTCATCCCAATGGCCCAAAAGAATGAGAGTCGCGGCGCAAAGGCATCTATGTCCAGACCTGCCGAAATCCCTTGACGTAAATATTCCCAACCATCAGCTAGGGTATAGGCCAATTCGAGATCAGCGGTAGCACCTGCCTCCTGCATATGATAACCCGAAATCGAGATCGAGTTGAAGCGCGGCATATGCCGAGAGGTATAGCCAAAAATGTCGCCAATAATCCGCATGGAGGGTAGGGGAGGATAGATATAGGTGTTGCGGACCATGAACTCTTTGAGGATGTCGTTTTGGATGGTACCGCTCAGTTTTTCGGGACTAACGCCTTGCTCCTCTGCCGCGACAATATAAAAGGCCATGATCGGAATCACGGCGCCGTTCATCGTCATGGAGACCGACATCTGGTCTAGCGGGATCTGGTCAAAAAGGATCTTCATGTCCTCTACCGTATCGATGGCCACGCCTGCTTTGCCGACGTCACCTTCTACTCTGGGGTGATCGGAATCATAGCCACGGTGAGTTGCCAAGTCAAAAGCGACGGATAAGCCTTTTTGCCCGGCGGCGAGATTGCGGCGATAAAATGCATTGGATTCTTCGGCGGTAGAGAAGCCCGCATATTGGCGAATGGTCCAAGGTCTGACGGCATACATGCTACTGTAAGGTCCGCGCAAATAGGGTGGAATACCGGCTCCAAAGCCCAAATGCTCTAATCCTGCTAGGTCAGAAGCGTCATATTGAGGTTTGATGGGGATGCTTTCGGCACTTTGAAAGTTTTGATCCTGACTTTTGGGTTCGGGACTCTTTTCTTGGCCGGGACGAAAGGCGATATCTTTATAATTGGGACGCATAATGGGGGCTTAGGAGGTGAAGGGGAGACAGATCTCTTCGAGGAACGCTAGGAGGGGCATGCCTGCATAGAGGTAGTGATCAGCCTTTAGCTGTTCGATACCATCTGGCCTGCCAGCAATCAGGATTTGGGCCTTAGGGAATTGGCTACGCGCTTGTGCGACTAGAGTGTCGCCATTTTGGAAGTAGTCCGTATCTGCTGCGCAGAACGCTACGAAATCTGCGACGGAGTGGTCGCTAAGGGTTTCCGGCTTTGTTTCTTGAAACTCAAATCCGGCGCTTGCGAGCAAGTTGCGGGCAAATTGTAGGCGAGCGTTACGCATTTTGACGTCTCCAAAGCTGCATAGCAGGACTTTAGGTTTCGCGCCATTTTGGCGGCTCCATTTATCTACGCGACTGCGCAGTTGCTCAAAGCTAGCGGCGGCGCTAGAGAGTTGATTTGTTTGCTCCAGGGTTTCGCTAGGATCGGCATAACGATTAACGCCTACGATCCCTTGTTTGCCTTTGGCGATAAATTCTTGTTGGAGGCTACGGTAGGCGTCAATCTGCTTACGCACGAAGCCTGTCTTCAAAGCGACATAAAAGCCGCCTGCGGCTTCAATCTCTTGGAAAAGCTGCCAGGCTTCTCTCGCCAATTGTTCGGTGAGTTCTTCGAAGAAGTAACTCCCTCCCGCTGGATCAAGCACTTGGTCTAGATAGCTCTCATGTGCCAAAAGATGATGAATATTTCTCGCAAGGCGATTGGAGCGTCGCGAAGGAGCTGCGACTGACAAGTCGTAATCTCTGATGATGAGGGCATCGGTGCCCCCCATTATGGAAGATATCGACTGGGTAGTCGCACGAAGCAAATTGTTGCTTACGTCATATTGGGTTTGGGACCAACGCGTTGTGCGACTGAGCACAAAAGGGGAAAGAAGGCTCTCATCTTCGATACCAAAGGCCGCAACCGCTTTGTGAAATAAGATGCGGAAGGCGCGCAGCTTAGCGGTTTCGAGGTAAAAATTATTGCCCACAGCAAAAGTGAGGGCCATATTTTGTAATAAAGAGGCTAAGTCGTGCCCCTTCTTGCCCAGCCAATCGAGGTACTCAACCACAGTGGCGAGGGCGAAGGCCAGCTCTTGGGTGATGCTACCCCCTTGCTCTTGTACATAGCCCATATCTAGGCCCAAGGCTCTAAACCAGGGGAGCTCACTGAGGTTTTTGAGACCACCTTCTGCGTCTATCCAGTCGCTAGCGTCAGGAAGTTGATCGTTGGCCGCGGCGGCACCTAGTGGATCATTGCGTAAAGTACCGGTTAATAGCTTTTTAGAGACGCCTTGGCTAGCGGCTTGTAGGAGCAATTCTGCGGCGGTGAGGATCGGTTTTTCAGCCAAGCTGAGGTGTAAAGCATTTTGCGACAGGTCAATCGCAGCCATGAGGCTCGCATCCAAAGCGTTCCCGACTAGGGAAAAAGCAGCTAACTCAGCCTCTCTTGCCTCTGCAATACGCTCAGTAGCGGCCGGATCATGCGTATATACTTCTTGTACGGCCTGCCAGCTCGCGCCATCGCGTTTGAAGACACCGCCTCGTCTAAAAGGGGCTTCCCCGACGGCTTGATTGATGTGCTCGCTGATGGGCGCTAGGTCCTCAGCAGTATAAAAAGGGGCAAAGTCAAGGCCTGGTTCTGGCTTCCATTGCAGCTTTTGGATAGGCTTGCCTTTGAGGTCTTGTTGGACTTTGGCGAGCCATTTGGCCTTGCTAATGGGCTCAAAGTCTTGAAATAATTTTTTATCGGGGGGAGTCATCAATGCTAGACTTGTGTTGGTGTTAAACCTGATTGACTATCGCGGCTTAGCAATGTTGGTCAATTTACTGACAATAGATTCGAACGATTTGCGTAAATTTACGTTGAAATTTGTAGAGTGTAATAAAGACAAATCGCAAATGCAAGAAGTCATAGCATGTCCTGTAAAGCTCAGTGAGAGCGCTGCCACAGAGTTATTGAGGCTTATGTCCGAAACTCAAATAGGCGAAGGGAAAGCCCTAAGGGTAGGAGTGAAAGGAGGCGGATGTTCTGGCCTTACTTATATATTGGATTTTGATGAGCAAAATGAGCTCGATGAAGTTTATAATGTCAGAGGGGTGAAGGTCTTGGTAGATCCTCGTCATGCCCTATATCTGCATGGTATGGAAGTTGATTTTGAAAATGGTCTCAATGATAGAGGCTTTATCTTCAATAATCCGAACGCTTCTAGTACCTGTGGCTGTGGTACTTCTTTCGCGACCTAGGCATCGTTCCGCGCAGCGGCTTTACAAAAAGATAACGTACAAATAAAGAACCCGAAACCGTAGCATGAGGCTCGGCTTCGGGTTTTGTGTATTTTCGGGCCAAACAAAAATATAATGGCAATAAAGCATTTGATATTTGATTGTGATGGGGTGTTGATCGATAGCGAGATACTGGCTACTCGTATCATCCTCGCAGAGTTAAAAGCCTTTGATTTTGAGATGGAGGAGATGGCCTATTCGGAGCGTTTTTCGGGCTTTTTGACCAAGGATATTTTGCAAATGCTCAAGACAGACTATGGTTTGCCCTTGCCAGATGATTTTCAGCAAAGGCTTCATGGGCAAATGGACCAGGCCTTTGAAACGATATTAGAACCCGTGGCGGGGATGCCAGAGTTGATTGCTAGCCTACCCTTGCCTAAAAATGTCGTATCCAACGGGCGTGGCGAGCATGTCAAGCGCGCCTTAAAGCTCACAGGATTGACCGCTTACTTTGGAGAGGAAATCTTTAGTGTTGACCGTGTCGAAAATCCCAAGCCTCATCCCGATTTGTATCTACTCGCGCTGCAGACCACGGGACGAGAGGTCGATGATGTGATCGTCGTAGAGGATAGTAGTGCTGGGGTACAAGCTGCCAAGGCCGCAGGCTTGACCGTTATCGGTTTTGCAGGTGCCAGTCATGTTGGAGCTGGACATGGAGATAAGCTGACGGCCTTAGGCGCAAATTATATTGCCAATGACGCAGCAGAGTTGAGACAGCATTTTGAACGTTTGCTATGATTCACTAGCAGCTGAGTGAGGTGCCTCTTCTTGATCCTCTTCCTCAGGATTATCTTTTTGTCGTGCTTCTTTGACCGCATCTGCTAGGTCTAGATAGCTGTCAAAGTAGTCTTTGTCTCCTTCGGGGAACTCCACCACAAAGATCCCAAGATCGCCTTTTAGATTTAGCTCTAATTGGCTCAGGCAACGAATTACTTCTTTGCGCACCTTCATATTTGGATCCTTTTCCTTGTCTCGGATCATACGACGGATCT
>JBCAWW010000168.1:0-8777 GCA_038534415.1 Bacteroidota bacterium
CTAAGGGAGCTGCATCTGCTACTTCGTAACGGATGCTAACCCTTAGCCTACAAGGATGGCAACTTACAGATTGTCATTCCAGAAAATGGAGTAGCTGAGACCTCCTCCAAACTAACGGTAGGCTGGCGCAAAGACAGTTATTTTTGGCGTTCCTCCGAAGGAGATGTCCCCATCCCACCTTCCGTCAAAAAAGATGGAGAATACTACCTATACTTCTCCAGACATGAATATTATACCAAAGACCATTTAGCGGTCATGAAGGGCCTAGAAGCAGGAGAAGACACTGTTCTCTGGGATGCCACACGAATTAGCAGAGATGAGGAGCAAGAAGTCTCCTATGAAAAAGGCAGAAAAACCCTCGAATATTTTTACATTAGTGCGGAACCTAAAAGCATCATGTTTGTTCCGCCACCTCTGCAAAGTGATGAAGCATTACTCGATGACGAGGACCGGCAAATACGTGTAGACTGATGAGTACAAACCCTCCCCTACCCCCAAGCAAACTCGATTTTCAAAATACCGAGTTAGCCTTCCGAGCCCGCTCGGACGAGCGTATAAAACGTGACTTCTGGCTATTTAAATTGATTGACTCTCCTTCCCTGACCAAGGTTGGGCCGCCCATGCTGAGCTTTGCGCTCAATGTCGGACTACCGGTTACGGGCATGGTACGCAAAACCCTATTTTCTCTTTTTTGTGGGGGAGAATCGCTTACCGAAACCGTCAGTCGTTCTAGTATGCTCGATAAGTTTAGGGTAAAAACGATCCTTGATTATAGCGTCGAGGGAGAAAAAACGGAGAGTGCTTTTGATGCTACTTTAGCAGAGTTTTTAGCCACTTTACGCCAAGGCGCCCGCCAAAGCTCTATCGCTATGGTAGCCTGTAAATTGACGGCCCTGGCTCCTTTTGATCTATTGGCAAAAGTCCAAAAAGGCGAAGAACTGAAAGAAGGAGAAACCTCTGCCTTCAATCGAGTGCGGAGGCGCGTACAAGACTTGGCGCGTGCGGCAGCTGAAAACAAAACGCCTATCTACATAGATGCCGAGGAAAGTTGGATTCAAGACACGATTGACCAGCTAACCGAAGAACTCATGGCGGAATACAACAAGCAGTCTGTGGTCGTCTACCATACCGTACAGCTCTACCGCCACGATAGACTAGCTTATCTCAAAGGGCTTATCCAAAAAAGTAAGGATCAAGGCTATATCCTAGGCGTCAAATTGGTGCGAGGCGCCTATATGGAAAAGGAGCGTGAGCGAGCTGAAGATATGGATTATCCTAGTCCTATTCAGCCAGATAAAGCCGCTACCGATGCCGATTATAATGCAGCAGTTGAGCTCTGCCTACAAAATATTGAGACCGTATCTCTTTGTGTAGGTTCCCATAACGAAGAAAGTTGTCAGCGGCTCGCCGAACGCATGGATGAGTTGGGACTAGCCCATGACCATCCTCACATTTGGTTTGCCCAGCTCCTCAGCATGTCGGACCATATCACCTTCAATTTGGCGGCCCAAGGCTTTAATGCGGCAAAATACCTACCCTATGGCCCAGTCAAAGCGGTGATTCCCTACCTGATCAGAAGAGCGCAAGAAAACACCTCAGTAGCAGGCCAAGCCAGCCGAGAGATGCAATTGCTAACCACTGAGATGGAACGCCGAGGCTTGAAGTAAGCTTTAGTCCTCTCCCCAAATTGCAATAATGCTCCCATAAGGTCGCCCTAGGTCTTTACGGCCCAAGGCGGGCAGGTACATCTGGGAAATAGCGCCGTCCAAATACAATGCATTGGGGCAGGATAAGCGTTCCTCGAAGAGGCTAGCAAAATGATATAAATTGACTGGCTGTCGGGAGATCGCAAAGACAATCTCGCCCTTTTGATTGATGCCCACTCCTGAGCGAATGTATTTGTTGGCGGAAGCCTCACGAAACTTGGGATGGATAGCCCCCTTGATCACCAGCATCGGGCCAGATTGGATGGCATGTTTACATTTGGGTTTTGCTTTGGCAAAAGCCTGAGTGCTGAGGATATTTTTTTCGGTCTCGCCGATATAAAAAGTCCCATTGGGTTTAAGATAAAAATTGCCTTTGCCCTCGGCCTGATTGAGTGGATGGAGGGTTTTAGCGTTCTCGATGTAGAGACCAGAAGGCTCAAAATCAGGTTCAAATATCCCGCCATTGGTCGCAAATAGTAGTTTTTTGCCGCTGCGCGGAACGCTCGTCTCTAGCGCTTTGAAATTGGGAATAACTTTATCATCCTGGCTGCGTGAGATAAAATCTAATTGAGCAGCGTCTTGGACCGTAAGGACGTCAAAACTCGCTTGGCGATAACTCAAGCGTTCGGTCAAAAAGGCCGGCTCCAAGCTCTTTTGCCCACAAGAGAGCAGCAGCAACAATATGCTAAGACTCACGATATAGGTTCTCCTCATATTCGAAGATACCGATTTGAGTCTAATTTTGTACTTTTGCCCCATGAATCCTGAAACGCTTCTCTATATTATCCTTGGCATTTACGTAGGCAGTTATCTGCTAGAACGAGTCCTCTCTTGGCTCAACTTACGTAACCATCAGGCCGACCTGCCCCAAACTTTGCAAGGAGTCTATGACGATGAGAAGTATGCCCAATCCTACGAATATCATCGCGTCAACTACCGATTTTCCTTATTGCAGGGTGGTATCAGCTTTGTGGTGATGCTCGCCTTACTCTACTTTGGTGCTTTTGGCTGGTTGGACGAATTGCTTCGCAATTATACCGATCATGCGATTGCTCTCCCCTTAGCATTTTTTGGAGTGCTGTTTTTGGTAGGAGAGATTACTAGCATTCCTTTTAGTTGGCACCGGACCTTTGTGATTGAAGAACGCTTTGGTTTCAATAAAACGACTCCCAAGACCTTCTGGTTGGACAAACTCAAATCTTGGTTGATAACACTGCTGATCGGTGGGAGTGTGATGATGATATTCCTCGGTTTAGTAGATTGGTTGGGCGAGAATTTTTGGATTTGGTTTTGGGGATTCGTCAGTCTCTTTTTGGTGGTAGTAAATATCTTTTATACCAGTTGGTTGTTGCCACTATTCAATAAATTGACGCCCTTGGAAGACGGCTCGCTACGCGAGAAGATTGAAGATTATAGCAACTCTGTGGGCTTTCCACTAGACAATATCTTGGTGATGGATGGCTCTAAGCGTAGCAGTAAGGCCAATGCTTTCTTTTCAGGACTAGGCAAACGCAAGAAAATTGTCTTGTTTGATACCCTAGTCGAAAACTACGAGGAGGAGCAACTAGTTGCCGTTTTGGCCCATGAAGTAGGCCACTATAAGAAGCGCCATATCGTGCAAGGCTTTATTTTGAGTATCATACAGACGGGGCTGATCTTATTTATCCTTTCGCGTTTTGTGAGCACTACGGAGCTTTCCAATGCCTTGGGGAGTAGTTTCAATAGCATCCATCTCAATCTGTTGGCTTTTGGCTTATTGTTTAGTCCAATCTCTACGGCGATTGGCCTTTTGATGAATATATTTTCAAGGAAAAATGAATTTGAAGCGGATAACTATGCCGCCACGACTTACGATGCCAATCCTCTCAAGGAAGCGCTGATCCAACTGCATGCTGACAATCTCAGCAATCTGACGCCGCACCCGGCCTATGTGTTTTTTCACTATTCACATCCTCCCTTATTGCAGCGGATCAACGCCTTGGCAGCAGTCTAGGCCATACGCGCAAACCATGCTTTCAAGCCAAGTCCTAGCGCCACACTGGCCCAACTGAGCGTTCCCCAGAGGGGTAAAAGATCAGATAAGGCAGCTATTGGCCAGCTCAAAAAAGCCGTAATCAAAGCGACGGTGGCGAGGTGTCCCCATGCATCCCAACGGGCCCGAGAATTTCGAGTCAGACTGATATAAGCCCCTCCAATACTCAGCAGTAAGCTCCAAACGGTCAATACGATGAGGGGAAGCTTAAGCCCTATCAGCAAACTAAGCATCAGCCCCAGTAGGATGTAAAGCGTACGATAAAAAGCATTGAAATCCGGCGCACAATCAAAGCCAGTCTGAGGGGCGCGACTATTGGCGATCAGGCGGCGATTGTAGGTAATAATCTGATAGAGGGGATAAAAAGCATAATAGACAAACTTACTTTTCAATACAGGCCCCAATAGCGGCCATTTCTGGCTTAGCAAATGTGTTAGGGCTTTCAGACCATATTTCACTTCTCCACTTTCTCGATCCAATAAAGGGATCTCATGGCGGCCACGCTCAAGGTCAATTTTTGTGCGTAAGTCCTCATCAGTTTCGGCAAAACCCACTCTGTTTTCTGCGGTCAATAGGCCCATTTCGACAAAACCCTTGGTATAGGCTTTACACATTGGACAGCTATCGTCATAAATGATTAGCGTGCTTTCGTTAGCTTTCATAAGGCAGTTTATTAAGCGTTACCCTTAATTATTCGCAGCTTCTAAATAATTGTTTCAGTATTTTCAATCTTTATTGAAAGTTTATTTTTATCAGGATATTAAACCATATGGAAGGGATATCTGTTATTTTTGCCAGAAACAATTGTATAAGTGAAATTTTCTGCTCGAATTTTTGCGTGGATATTGGCTTTAGCTCTGATCGGCTACGGACTAGTATATGTGGCACAGCTGATCTGGTTCCAGCCCAGCAATGTGGAGTACTTTTTTCAGCGGCTCATGGTCGAACGTTTGGGGGACGATTATGAAAAGCTCACGAGTATACGCCCCCCCTTTTTGGATAACTTTTCCGGTTATGATGCTGATTTTAGTCGCACAGATACCGCGGTTATCGGACAAAAACTTCGCTGGGCCCAGAGTAGTCGACAAACCTTAGCAGATTATCCATACGAAGAACTGACAGCAGAAAATCGGCTAAAAGTTGATATCCTGAGTGTTTGGCTAGAACATGAAGCTACTCGCAGCAAGCATAGTGTGTATTATTCGGCCCTTGAACCTGCTTTTGGGGCTCATGTGCAGCTGCCACTCTTTTTGACCACTCAGCATCCGATTGCAGAGAAAACCACTGCCGAAGATTATCTATCAAGGCTCAAGCGCTGGGGACAAAAATTTGATCAAGTCGAAGGTTTCTTTTTTCAGCAAGAAGCCATGGGTCTCAAGCTTTCTCGCTATCAATTGGAGCAAAGCATCGCACAAATTGAAGCGCTTCTGGCGCTCGAATCTACCGAACATCCTTTCTATACCACTTTTGCTACTAAGGCAAGTCAATCGATCGCCATCGATCCGACGAGAATGAACGAACGCTTGGCGAGTCAGTACCTTTCTCAGGTCAGCACTCAGGTCAGTGATCAAGTAGAGCCCGCTTACCAAAGACTTTTGTCTACGCTCCAAAAGCGACTAGCGACTGCGACGGATGAGGGGGGGATAGCGGCTTTGCCGAACGCTCAGTCCATTTATGCAGCAGAGCTGGCGCGCTATACCGAGAGTGAAGAAGAGTTGGCCTTTTGGCAAGAGATCGCCCAAACAGAGTTTCAGCATATCGCCAAAGAGCTTGACAGTCTCCTAGAGGTAGAAGGGGCCGGTGGCAGGAATAGAGGGCAAGCCTATCAATCTATCGCTCAAAAACATTTGCCCGATAGCACTTACTTAAGGAGTAGAGAATACCTCAAAGATATCCGAAGCCAAATCGGTCAACAAAGAGGGCTAGTCGGTGGTTTGGTGAGTGAGTTTGCTTATCAGCCTCTCAATATCAGGGATTACGCTCCCCAGCTAAGCAAGTTGGTAGGATTCATCGGCTATACTCCTGCCCCACTCGATGCTAGTCAAGCAGCGCGGCTGTTTATCAATAGTGGAGAATTAGCCAAACGCCCCACCTGGCAGCTTGGCAACATCCTTTGGACCAAAGCCTGGCCCGGCAGACACCTTGCTCGCAGTATGACCAATGCCAATCCTACAATTGATGCCTTTCAGCAGATAGTTTCTTTTCCTGCTTATCGTGAAGGTTGGGAATCTTATAGCGGATATTTGATAGAAGAAGAACTCCTCCTTTTAGAAAGTGAAAATCTCCAGCACATCGGTTTTTTGCAGTATCGTTTGAGCCAAGTTGCCAAGGCGATAATTGACGCTGCGCTTTTTAACGGCGAGATGGACGTTCTATCTGCCCAAAATTTTCTTCAAAACGAAGTAGGCTTAACTCAACTGCAGGCTCAAAAAATCATCAACGAAGTCTTAGCGAGGCCAGCAAAGGCATTTTCTCGGCTCGCAGGCCGCAAAAAACTGCTTGACTTGCGCGAACGGGCAAAACAGGCCCTTGAAGGGCGATTTTTCGTACAGGAATTTCATGATATTCTCCTAAAAAATGGCGAAGTTCCGCTTTCCGTGCTCGAAAAACTGACGGAGACATGGATTCAGCAGAAATTGGCAAGCTAATTGCGGAATTAACATTGATGCAATACGCCAATTTTCAAGCTCAATGACCACATGATGATTCGTACCGTCCTCCTAGCTCTGGCACTGTATTGTCTAACATTTTCATCCTACGCTCAGGACCTCCAAGCCTGTCGTATCGACTATAGTCCGGTACAACAAGCGCTCAAACCTCAAGCCTTCCAGCTAGAGAAAGGAGATCACCTTACGCTTTCGGCGCAGTATTTAGCTGATGTTCGGGCGGGCCACTATACCAATAAGCCCTCCGGAATGTCTCATTACGTATACTTACGTCCCGGAAGTCGCAAAGAAATCAAGGAAAGTACCGTAGACCATCGCTTCGAACGCATGAGTGCAACAGGCGACATCTTTGGTATTCAAACGACTGCTTCGTCTGACCATTTTTTCAGACCAGACGAAAACTTTGAGGGCAATTATGATCCTACTTGGCAAGATCCGATGATGATCGTTCCCCTTGGCCTCAATCCTATTGATATTACGGCATATGCCCATCAGTTATTTAAAGTAGTTGATACCCGCTTCAACTATCTGCTACTCGAAGTCAATGGAGACTATCTGGTATTTTATCCGGGTTTTCCGGAGACCTACGAGGTTTTCAACAATCTCGAAATGCAGGTGATGCTTCAGGAGCGTCAGACTTGGGCCGAAACTTATGTTGGCAAGAGACTCTTTGTGCGTAATAGCGCCGACCTTAGGTACCGCCTCAGTCCTCATGGCAAAGACTTACAATTGCCCGTGAGCCGTAGCGAATTAGAAATTTACGTCAACTCTTACTATCTCGATCGTCATCAAGTGCTCTTTGAGTATGGGATGGACGAACCCTTGTACTTGGTATTAGATGAGCATGCTCGCTTTGAAGTCTATGATGCCCAGTGCCTGGAACGCCGCCAAGAAGCAATCTTTGCGGAGCAACGTAAAGAAGATTTAGTCGCCCATGAGCGTTTCAACAACGTCATGCAGGTAGACTTCCCCGTGATGGCACTGATGGAGGATGAGTGGTTGCAGGAGCGACTAGTCGAACGCTTCCAACTTAGCGATGGACGCTATCACAAATCCCTCACTTATGATTATGTAGGCCCTGCCATCCAACAGATGGATCTGGCCCCAGCTATAAAGGTCAAAGTCCTCGAAAATGGAGACTTAGTCATGCGTTCTATTTATGCCTCTAAAGATGGTCTATATCATACCAAAGTAGAGTTACGCATTGGCGGCAAGACTTTGATCAGCGAACGAGTATCTACCTTAGACTCGCGTTCTTCTCGACGTAATGTACAAGGCCAGACCCTTGAAATCATCGATTATATACCCGGTGGAGATCAAGGTATTTTGGAAGAGATTGCTCGCAATGTAGACCAACCCATCGTCATTAGATATGTCGCAGGCGGTAGTTTCTGGCAAGAAGTAAGTCTGGGGGAAGGCTATAAAAAAGCCATCCGAGATGCCTGGCTATTTAGCCATCTTTTGAAGGAAAATCGCAGCGTACTCGAGGCGAGACTCCAAGATCGGAAGTAAGTTCAAACTAGCATTTCATCTAAAGAGAAAAGGCGCACTTGCTCCTGAGACGATCTTTTTGTGTTCTGTTTTAGCGTATCAACTAACCGTTAAGGAGGCATTTTTATCTCTTCAAAAGGCAGCCTTAGCCGCTAAGAAAGCTAGGTCTTCTCTGGACGAGAAAAAGTTGTATTTTACGCCATTAATTTTCGAATTAAGAAGGATAGAGAAAATTGCACCTCTAATGTAGGTATTGGAGGTTGCTCAGGGTTTCATACTTATGGATCTTATTTATTTTTTGCGCGTGTTGTTGAAACGCAGATGGCTGATTTTAGCTATTGTTTCGATCGCGGTGATAACAACTTTTTTGATCACCTTCAACGCCCCCAAGATTTACAATGCGCATGCAAGGATCGCGACTGGAATATCTGACCAGGAGAGCTTACTATTTGCGAGTGAAGGGGTTAGTAGTCCTCAACGATATGAAATTGCGGCCAAATTCAACAATATGGTGGAGAGGATTCGCTCACCGCGGGTGCTCGACCTAGTCTCCTACCAACTGTTTTTGCACGATCTCAAATCAGAAACTTCCTTCAAACCCGAAGCCTACCGCCAACTCAATGCCGAGTTTGCCACCGATGAATTGCAAGTAGCGGCAGAACAGTTTCAGCTTAAATCTGATTCTTTAGAGTCACTACAAGCAACGGATCAACTTGAGCAAAAGCATCTTAGCATGTTGCGCGTAATGCGCTATGATGGAGCCTCCCTCCTTGCTCGATTAGAAGTTAGACGTATTCCGGGTACAGATTATATTGGGATCGACTTTCACGCTGACAATCCACAGATGGCAGCTTATGTGGTCAATAGCCTATGCCAAGAGTT